>JAZLIS010000036.1:0-24302 GCA_045617505.1 Bacteroidales bacterium
TCAACCGAGCCGTTCTGGTGTTCGGAATACTATGACGTAATTCCTTTATTTGACGAGCATTTACGAGAGTACTGGACAAAGGAAAAGGTTCTGGAACAGGAAATGCCTGTGATTGAGGTGGAGGCATACAAGGTATATGAGAAAACCGGCGAGTATGACCCCGAACTGAATCTGTGGTTCACCGCTCACAACAGCATCTATGACATCGCGAACAGGAGCCTTTGGGTGACGGTACGCGAGAAGTACGAAAAACATTACGAATTCAAGCTGTAATCTTCTTTATCAACAGCATCGATATGAGACAAATCAATATTCTGGCGACAGGCATCATCCTGTGCCTTGCCGCGCTCTCCTGCTCCGAGAAGCAGAGTGACCTCGTGGCTGTCTGTGAGAACGGACATTTCGTGGGCTATATCGAGGACAACGGTGTCCTGACTTTCAAGGGTATTCCTTTCGCAAAGGCCCCTGTGGGGGAACTCAGATGGAAGGCACCTCAGCCTGTGGAACCTTCCGATGAAGTCTTCGAGGCAAAGACCAACGGTCTCCCGGGACTTCAGTCATACGACGAGGGCGAAGTTGCCAGTCACGGAGAACTCAGCGAGGACTGCCTCTATCTGAACGTCTGGACGAAGGACCTTCAGATGAAGAAAGACCGTCCTGTGATGGTCTGGTTCCACGGAGGCTCCTACGGATGGGGCGGCACCATCGACCCTCTCTACGAGGGAAAATATCTTGTCGCAGAATACCCTGACGTGGTGCTTGTTTCAGTAGAATACCGTGTGAACGCTATGGGATTCATCGATTTCGTTGACGTTCCCGGAGGCGAGGCATTTCCTGACGCACCTTATCTCGGAATACTTGACCAGCAGCAGGCACTTCGCTGGATTCAGAAGAATATCAGCGCATTCGGTGGCGACCCTGACAACGTGACCATCTTCGGAGAGTCGGCGGGCGGCGGTTCAGTCAGCGCTCATCTTATAGCCAAAGGTTCCGAGGGCCTCTTCCGCAGAGCTATCCCTATGTCCGGAGAAATATGCCTTGAGCATACACCTGAGAATTACAAGGCAACCGGACAGGCCGCCAAACTGCTCGCCGCTACCGGTTGCCGCAATATGGATGAACTTATGGCCCTCTCAGAGGCTGAGCTTCTCAAGGCACTGAACACCGAGGCCGGCGGCAGAAGTGCCGAAGGCGTGGGAGGCCACGTGGGTGACTTCAACAACTGGCCTATGCGCAGTGACGAAAGGAGCATCATCCCTTCAGACGGTTACAAGGCCATCCTTGAAGGAAAATCCAAGGACGTGGACGTGATGATAGGCACCGTGGCGGACGAGATAAGGTACTGGGCGCATTTGCAGTATGACCCTACGGATGAGGCCGGTCCTCTTGCTTTCTATTACGATTGGGCGAAGGAAAAAGTTGCCGGAATAAAGCGGCTTGGAGGCCCGGAAACGGCCAGCCGCATAGACAAGTGTCTCGAATGCATAGACCCCGACAGCGACGAGTGGGACGAGAAACATCCCGGAATATGGAAATACACACAGATACTGACCGACTACAATTTTCGCCTCGGCAGCATCACCATAGCCCAGAACCACTCCGAGGCCGGCGGCAAGGGAAAGACCTATATGTATGTTTTCGGCAAAGGGTTTGAAAAGGGGGCCAATCACGGGGAAGATTATATGAAGGCCTGCCACGCCTGCGAACTCACTTACGCATTCAACAACCTTGCGTATGAAGACGGCGCTCCGTTCGACCCGGTTCTCACCAAACGGTTCAGCAATATCTTCGTGAATTTCGCCCGTACCGGCAATCCGAGCATCGAAGGTCTTGACATCCCCGAGTATGAGAAGACCGGCCGCAGCACCATTATGGTAGGGCGCGATTCGCGGATTTATGTGGAGAAGAATCCTCTTCCGGAGGAGACGGAACTCCTGCTGCCGACTTATTATGACTTTTTCCTGAAGAAATGAAAGTTGAAACTGTTGCATTTGCACTTCTGTTGCTCACATCGGTGGCCTCTGCCCAAAAGGTCACAGGAAGTGTTGATGGGATAGGTGTTTACAACTTCAAGGAGAGCCATAACGAGAATCTGAACTTCAGTTTGAACTATGATTCTCCAAAGTGGTTTCTCCATTCGAAGGTAGATGGTGGTTACGGATATAACCCCACGGATGTCAAAAAAATCTCGGCAAATTGGGACAATAAGGCTGAGGAACAGCCTTTCACGGCTGCCAATACCGAGACGAAACAGACGTTCCAGAAGCGTTGGAACACGGGCGTCACTTTCCAGTCGGGAATCAATTTTTCTCCCACCGACAAACTGAAAATGGACCTTTCCGCCAAATACAGGGGGAACAATGATTTGGACCTGCTCAGAAGGGAGAACTACGTGGACGGGCAGTGGAGGGACAGTGCATCAATGCGACAGGATTACTTCTACAGTTCCATCGCTCCGGAACCTTTCGTGGAGTTGCAGTACAGCATAGGAAAAATAGACATCAAAATCAAGGAAAGGACTCAGATTTACAGGCACGGTCTGACGATGGACAGGAAAGGTGTTTCCGGACAGAATTTGCCGGACAGCGTGGCGTTTGACAAATGGGACCCGAGAAACTTCTTTTCCGGAGGGATTGTATATAGGTTCCGCCCGAGGCACAAACTGGCTGTCAATTACGACTATTCCATATCAAGGCCGGATTACCAGAAACTGACGGATATGGTTAAAATCGGTGACTCCGAGGGCGAATATTTCGTGGGTAATCACGACTTGACCCCTCAAATCAACAACAATGTAAGTCTGAGATATACTTACACGTTCAAGAAAACCTATGAATTCTATTTCGACCTTCAGTACAGGCATATCAGGGACAAGGCGGAGAAAGTGGTCGAAGGGACCAAGGATGACGGAATAAAATACTTCACTTACATCAATGCCGACAAACAGGAGACAGGTTCTTTCCGTTTCGACCTGAAAGGCGCCTGGACAAGGCTCAAGGCCGAGGTGTATCTTCAGGCGAATTACGATTTCTTCTACAAGAAGGATGCGGAAAAAGCGCACAAGACCAATTTCAGCTGGGAGGCTTATGCGGATTTGAGCTATGCGTTCGACAAGGGGTGGAAAGTGTCGGCAAGAGGAGGATATGCCAGCAGGCAGGAATCGGCCTATAATGCCAAGGACCGGTATATATCAACTAATGTGAAGGTTTCCAAGATGTTCCTCAATTGTCAGGATATCTATATCGAGGGCCGCGACCTTACAGACAGGGAACTCTATGAATATACCTGGAACGAGAAGATGGATTATTGTAAAATATCCCTGACCTCTTCCTACAGGAGAGCCTTCGTTCTGGGTATGAAGTATATTTTCTAGAAAGACGCAAAATGAAAAAGTCAGCAGTTTTGATTATGGTGTCGGCTATGTTTCTTGCCGGATGCAGAGGGAAAGTCGCTGATATCGTGGTTTACGGGTCTGTACATACCGGGGAAGACGAGACGGCGGTGGCCGAAGCTTTTGCCGTCAAGGATGGCAGATATGTTTATGTGGGAGACCGGGTTGGTGTCGAGGCCTTCATCCGTGAAGACATCACGTGGATTATAGACCATACAGGGAAAGGAGCAGTGATGACAGGATGCCCGGAAGGCTTTGCGAATTTTCTTATCGGCAATGCCATCAGATGTATGGGAGGATTGTCAATCAATGATTTGGAGGATGGAACAGGTTCTTTTCTCCAAAAAGTCGCGACTGCGTACGAACAGGCAAAATCTTCAGGGAAAACCTGCATCTATGGCTTCGGCTGGAATTATGATATTTTCAACGTGGAGGGGATGCCTACCCGCGAGCAGCTGGATGTTGTCTGCCCGGACATCGCTCTCTTTGTGAACGATTCTCAGGGCCAAAAGGGGTTGTCCAACACCACTTGCCTGCGGATAGCCGGGATAATGGATTCGACCGGGAAGGTCCTCACAGACCATATTGAGGGTGGAGAGATTTGTATGGACGCCGATGGCAAGCCTGACGGACTTCTTCTGGAGAGGGCTGCCTCTTTTGTCTGTGTCAAGGGACTTGATTTCGGAGAGGTGGTTCCCGACATTGCGGGGAAAGCCGTTGAGACGTTTGTGCAAATGCTTCATTCAAAAGACATTTTCCCCGAGAGGGGAAGCATAAAGGTCGGCAAGTGCGCAGACTTCATCCTTGTCGATAAAGATCTCTTCGAATGTTCCGAAGAGGAATTTCATTCCGCGCAAGCCCTGTCAATCTTCTTCGAAGGAGAGGAGGTCTATCATAAAGAGGGCTATCAGAATTTGAGATAGAAATCCCGGGTCAGTTTCCGGTACCGGTCCGTGAATCCGGCGGAGTCCCGGATGGTCAGTACTGTTTCCTCCCGGGATGAACACTCCCCTGAAGATGCTTCCAAAAGGATGCGCTTCGGGGGATGGTTTTCGGTTGTCCTCACCAAAGTCTTTCTTGTTATAGAGAGCCCGTTTCCGATGGCCTCCGCTATGAATGAGGATGATTCCTGCAGGGGAAGAATCACTGCAAGCCGTCCTTTCGGGGCAAGGTTTCTCATAGCGCTTTCGATGAGTTCCCGATAGGTGAGAGTGTCCGTATGGCGTGCAATCGACCGGCGTTGTTCGGGGGCTTTGAGGGAGTTGACAAAGTAAGGGGGATTGCTGACAATCAGATTGAAGGAGAATCCGTCCATTTTTCTGAAATCGCAGTTGCGGGCCTCAAGCCGGTCCTTCCAGGGAGATTTGGCGAAGTTTGATGCAGCCTCTTCCGTGGAGGCGGAGTCGATGTCGATGCCGAGGATTCGGCTGTCGGCCGGGACACTTCTCTGGGCCAGCATCAAAGCTATGACTCCCGTGCCTGTGCCGGCGTCCAGAATGTTGAGATCGCTGTCTGAAAGATGAACCCAGGCACCGAGCAATACTCCGTCGGTCCCGACTTTCATTGCGGAACGCTCGTTATCGAGGCTGAACAGCTTGAACCTAAATGAAGATGCCATCCTTCATCTCGACCGTACGGTCGCAAAGGCGGGCAAGGTCTCGGTCGTGAGTGACCACTACGACGGTGACGCCGAATTTTTCGCGAATGGAAAAAAGAAGGCTGTGGATATCCTCCTTTGTCATACTGTCAAGATTGCCTGTGGGCTCGTCTGCGAAGACGACGGAAGGGTTGTTGACAAGAGCACGGGCGATGGCTACCCGCTGCTGTTCCCCTCCGCTGAGTTCGGCGGGTTTGTGGGAGGTACGCTGGCTCAGCCCTACAGTTTCGAGCAGGAGAAGAGCCGCAGCGCGGGCCTGCTTTTGGGATTTCCCGGCGATCATTGCCGGAAGCATCACGTTTTCAAGAGCCGTGAACTCTGCAAGAAGATGATGGGCCTGGAATACAAATCCGATTTTCCTGTTGCGGAAAGCCGACAGGCCTTTGTCGGAGAGAGAGAAGAGGTCGGTCCCGTCTATTGATACGGAACCGCTGTCGGGCTTCATAAGGGAACCCAGAATTTGGAGCAGGGTGCTTTTCCCCGCCCCCGAGGCTCCTACAATGGCGACGATTTCCCCTTCGTCTGCGTAAAAACAAATATCCTTCAGGACCTTGAGGGTCCCGAAGGATTTGTTGATATGCTCGGCTTTTATCACTAGTCTTCTTCCTGAGCCTCGGCTTCGTATGCCTTCAGGAGTTTGTCTTGAACATCCATAGGAACCTGCTGGTAGTCAATGAATGTCTGGGTGAAGGTGGCGCGGCCGGAGGTGAGTGAACTCAAGGTTGTGGAGTATTTGTAGAGTTCGGCCAGAGGAACGCGGGCTTTCAGAATCTGGAAGCCTTTTTCGCTGCTCATACCTTCCATAATGCCACGGCGGTTCTGCAGGTCGCTCATAACGTCGCCCACGCAGTCGCCGGGAACCATAATCTCTACCATATAGATGGGCTCCATAATCTTCGGGCCGGCATTCTTGAAAGCCTCCTTGAAGGCGTTGCGGCCTGCGATGATGAATGCGATTTCCTTGCTGTCAACCGGGTGCATCTTGCCGTCATAGACGAACACGCGGATATCACGGGCGTAGGAACCTGTCAGAGGGCCTTCCTCCATCTTCTGCATCAGACCTTTCTTGATGGCAGGCATAAAGTTGGCATCAATGGCTCCACCCACAACGCAGTTGTAGAACTCCCAGCGACCGCCCCAGGGAAGAGGGAACTCCTCCTTGGCCTTGATGTTCATAACCTGCTCCTTGCCGTCAATCTTGAATTTGGCGAGAGTATCGACACCTTCAACGATAGGCTCGATGAGAAGGGTGACTTCACCGAACTGACCGGCACCGCCGGACTGTTTCTTGTGGCGGTATGTGGCGTTGGCAACCTTGGTGATTGTCTCACGGTAGGGGATTTTGGGAGCGAAGAGCTCGACTTCAATCTTGCTGTTGTTGTTGATGTTCCATTTGAGGATGTTGATGTGCTGCTCGCCCTGTCCGTTGAGGATGGTCTGCTTCAACTCCTTGGAATACTCAACTATCATTGTGGGATCCTCGGCGGCTGCACGGTTGAGTGCCTCACCGAGCTTTTCCTCGTCCTTCTCCTCGACGGCCTTGATGGCGCAGCGGTATTTTGAAGGGGGGAATGAGATGGGAGTCACGACTTTGTCGTTTCCTGCAGCGTTGAGAGTCTGGTTGATCTTCACGCTCTTGAGCTTGACGGTACATCCCAGGTCGCCGGCGACAAGTTCTGTGACTTTTTCCTTCTTCTTTCCTGCTACGGCGTATATTGCAGTGATTCTTTCCTTGGAGTCATTGCCCATATTGATAACGTCGGTGCTCTCACCGAGCTTACCGGCCATTACCTTGAAATAGGTGACGTCTCCGAGGTGCTGCTCAAGGTTGGTCTTATAGACGAAGAGAGAGAGAGGGGCGTTGGCTTCGGCCTTGGGGGCGGGAGCAATTTCGGTGATGAATTCCATCAGACGCTTGGTCCCGATATCTTTCTTGGATGAGATGCAGACAATGGGATAGACCTCGCCTTTGTCGAAGCCTACCTTGAAGCCCTGATGAATCTCCTCCTCAGTGAGTTCTCCTGCGTCGAAGAATTTCTCCATGAGGGCATCGTCCCCTTCAGCGGCCTTCTCCATAAGTTCGGCGCGGAGTTCTTCGGCCTTGTCCTTGAATTCGGCGGGAATATCGAGCTCTTCAAAGGAACCGTTGTCATCTTTGAAGCGGAACATCTTCATCTTGAGGATATCGACGAAACTGTTGAATTCGACACCGGCATTGACGGGGAATTGGATTACTACGGGTTTGCCTCCGAAAGCCTGATGCAGGCTGTCAAGAGTATTGTCCCAGTTGGCTTTCTCGGTATCGAGCTGGTTTACGGCGATGATGACAGGCTTCTTGTACTGCTCTGCGTATCTTCCGTGAATCTCCGTACCTACTTCCACGCCCTGCCCTGCATTGACGAGCATTACTGCTGAATCGCAGACGTTGAGGCCGGTGATGGCACCTTCCACGAAATCATCCGCTCCGGGAGCGTCGATAATGTTCAGTTTGCAGTCCTTGACTTCCGCATAGATAGGTGTTGAATAGATGGAGCGCTGATAAAGTTGCTCGACTTCAGTGCTGTCGGAGGCAGTAGTCTTGGCTTCGACGGTGCCGCGGCGGTCAATGACCTTCCCTTCGAAAAGGATGGCTTCGGTCAGGGTTGTCTTGCCGCTGCGGGTGCTCCCAAGCAGGACCACGTTCCTCAAGTTGGCTGTGGAGTAGTTTTTCATTTTCTATAAACGTTTATATTAAATACTTTACATTTCGAGGTATAGCTTGCAAATGTAGAAAATAACTTTCAATCCACCAAACGGCCGGCGGCATCTTTCATCGCTTCGAATACCGGCCCGTCGGAGAGTGCTGCGGGGAGGCCTTCGTCACCGCCTTCGCGCACACTCTGCACGAGGGGAATCTGACCCAGAAGAGGGATTCCGTATTTCTCCGCCATATCCCTGCCGCCATCCCTGCCGAAGATATAATAGCGGTTTTCCGGAAGTTCCGCAGGGGTGAACCAGGACATATTTTCGATAATGCCGTATATCGGTTTGTCAATCTGAGGGTTGCGGAACATATTGACACCCTTTTCCACGTCGTTCAAGGCCACTGCCTGAGGGGTGGTGACAATTATTTCCCCACTCAAGGGGATGTCGTGCACGAGAGATATGTGTATGTCCCCCGTTCCGGGAGGAAGGTCAATCAGCAGAAAGTCGAGTTCCCCCCATTTTACCTGCAGAATCATTTGTTTCAATGCATTGCAGGCCATCGGACCTCTCCAGATGAGAGCCTGCTCCTTGCGGGCGAAGTAGCCGATGCTCATCCATTTCACACCGAACTTCTCCACGGGGATTATCAATTCCTTGCAGTCGTCGGTCACGGGCTTGTCCGGGGGGAGGGGGTTGCCCATTTCATCGAGGACTTCCACCATAGGCATTGTGCCTTCTGTTCCCGTCATCACCGGTATGGAGGGTCCGTAAACGTCGGCATCTGCAAGTCCTACCCTGTAGCCCATACGGGCCAGAGTCACGGCGAGGTTCACGGCGACTGTCGATTTGCCGACACCCCCTTTCCCGGAGGCGACGGCTATGATTCTGTTGATTTTCTCAAGTTGTTCCATCCCCAGTTCCAGAGGCCTTTTCTTAGGCTGGGGCTTGGGAGGATTGGGATTGTAGGGTGCTTTTATTTCAGATGCGTTCATATTGCAAAGATATTAAACTATGGCTAAATTTGCACGTCAAGAATAACATCAGAATGGACAAACGGACTGAAATATCTGCAATCGGTAAGCAGAATATGATTGAGAAACTTCTGACTCTCAGTGGAATGGAGGCGGATTCCCCTGTAATGGGAGGAGGACGGAATGCCTGTTCCCACAAGATTCTTCTTGAAGGGGTTGATTTCGACCTGGTATATACGCCTCTCCGGCATCTGGGGTACAAGGCGGTCCTATACGTTTTGGGAGACTTGTACGCCTCTCTTCGCTGTCCGGAGTCGCTTTCAGTGAATCTGGCCCTGTCGAAGAGATTCTGCTATGAGGATGTCGAGGCTTTGTGGCAGGGAATGGTGACGGCCTGTGCGGAACACGGCATCAAACGGGTGGCGCTGGACCTTAACCCTTCCGTCAACGGACTTTGCATCAGTCTCTCCGCTCTGGGCTCGCAGAAAAAGAGAGTTTTCGACAGGGTCCCACAAATAAAGAATATGGACCTGATCTGCCTGACAGGGCACGTGGGGGCGGCCTATATGGGACTTCATATACTTGAAAGAGAGAAAGTTGCATTTAGTTCCACGAATACGCAGCCGGTGCTGGACAAGTACAAGGCCGTTCTGGGAAGTTATCTCAGTCCTGAAATAAGGCCGAACGTAGTGGATAGATTCATTGATGCGGACTGCCTGCCGTCGCAGGGTTTCTTCGTTACGAAAGGGTTGGGAGCGGCAGTTATGCAACTTGTGAGAAAGACGGGGCTTGGAGCGAAGGTCTATCTGGACAGAATCCCCATCTCCTCACAGACATTTGCAGTGGCCGAGGAGTTGAATATGGATGCAATCACCGCCGCGATGAACGGAGGGGATGACTACAAGTTCATTTTTACGGTTCCGATTGAGAAGCACGAGGTCATCCGCCACGATTTTCAGGATTATGATATAATCGGCCACACTGCGCAGCCGGATGTGGGGGCCGTGATGGTGACTCCGGAGGGCGCTGAGCTGGAAATAAAGGCCCAAGGATATTGAAAATGCTGTTTTTTCCAAATGCTAAAATAAATCTCGGGCTGAATGTCGTGGCGAAGAGAGAGGACGGCTACCACGACTTGGAGACCGTCTTCGTCCCTGTCCCCGACCTGTATGACGTCCTGGAGGTCGTTTTCAGTGAAAGTAACGGGTTCAGCCTGTACGGAGCATCCCTTGATTGCTCTGCCGACGACAATCTCTGTATGAAGGCCTGCCGCAGGATGCAGGAAAAATACGGCCTGCCTCCGGTCCGGATAAATCTTTACAAGAAAATCCCCACGGGAGCGGGGCTCGGCGGAGGCTCTTCCGATGCGGCATTCACAATCAAGGCTTTGAATATGCTGTTTGAACTGGGGTTGACTCAGGAGCAGATGGCTCAGGAGGCCGCGGCATTGGGAAGTGACTGCCCATTTTTCATCTACAACAGACCTATGTTTGCAACAGGACGCGGGGAAGTTCTTGAAGATATTGACATTCCTCAGCTGGCATTCCTCGAAATAAAAGTCTATCCGCAGAAGGAGTTCGTATCCACGGCACAGGCATACGCAGGCATAGCTCCCGGCAGACCGGAAATATCTCTGAAAGAAGCCGTTGCCACACCTGTAGAAGAGTGGAAAATGCGTATTGTCAACGATTTTGAGAAGACGGTTTTCAGGAAATATCCCACTCTTGCCCTGACGAAGGAGGACCTCTACCGTCAGGGGGCCGTCTATGCCGCTATGACAGGCTCGGGTTCAGCTCTTTATTCGCTTTCCCACAAAAGCTCGTAATCCAGGATTTTCTGCTCGAGATTCGCTCTTGACACCCTGATTCTCACCTTGTCACCGAGATGGAACACCCGTCCGGAAGCCTTGGCCCTTGTGACAAAGTTCTCCTGGTCGAACATCAGCCAATCTTCCGTGACCTCGCGCAGGGAGACCATACCTTCAATCCGGGTCGGCTCTATTTCCACGTAGATGCCCCATTCTGTCAGGCCGCTGATTGTGCCGTCGAATTCCTGTCCGACATAATCCTGCATAAATTCCACCAACTGGTATTTGATGCTCTCTCTTTCAGCATCGGTGGCCAGCTGCTCGCGCATAGATGCGTGCTGGCACTTCTCCTCGAAGAGGGCCTTGTCCTGACTTTTTCCACCTTCAGAGTAGATGTCCAGCAGACGGTGGACCATCATATCGGGGTAACGCCTGATGGGGGAGGTGAAGTGGGTGTAGTATTTGAAGGCCAGACCGTAATGGCCGACGTTGTCGGTGCAGTAGCGGGCTCTTGCCATACTGCGCAGGGCCAGCATCTGGAGCACGCTCTCCTCCGGTTTTCCCTTGGAGGCGGAAATCAGCGCGTTGAGGCTTTTCGAGGCGACCTTCGCGAAGGAGGTGTCCCCGAGTTTGTGACCGAAGTTTCTGGCGAAAGAGCGCAGGGCATTCAATTTCTCCGGGTTCGGGTCCTCGTGGATACGATAGACGAAAGTGGGGTTCTTTGCCTTGCATTTGCGGGCCACGAATTCGGCTACGGAGCGGTTGGCCAGCAGCATAAATTCCTCAATGAGGAAGTTGCTCTCTACTGAAACCTTCCGGCGGACATCGACCGGCTTGCCCTTTTCATCCACGATGACCTTCATCTCGGGCCTTTCAAAAGAGACGGCTCCCGCTTCGAAACGGCGTTTCCTCAGCAGGGTGGCCAGAGAGTTCAATTTCAGAATTTCAGAGGAGAGAGGTCCTTCGCTCCCTTCTATGATGGCTTGAGCCTCCTCGTAGTCGAACCGGTGGTCGGACCGGATTACACTGTGTCCGAACTGGATGTCCTTGACTTTTGCCTTGTCATCCATCCGGAAAATGACGCTGTAGCACAGTTTGTCCTCTCCCGGACGGAGCGAACAGAGTTTGTTTGAAAGGGCTTCCGGCAGCATCGGGACTGTGCGATCTACCAGATAGACCGAGGTTCCCCGTTCGTATGCCTCCTTGTCGAGGAGTGAGCCGGGGGTGACATAATGAGTGACGTCGGTAATGTGGACACCGACCTCATAAAGACCGTTTTCAAGTGTGCGGAAGGAGAGTGCGTCATCGAAGTCCTTGGCATCCGCGGGGTCTATGGTGAAGGTGGTTACAGGCCGGAAATCCAATCTTCCGTCAAGCTCCTCCCTTGAAATTTCAGAAGGAAGAGCTTCGGCAGCCTTCTCCACCTCTTCGCTGAAGCGGTAGGGCAGACCGTATGCGGCGAGGATGGCGTGCATCTCGGTCTCGTTCTCTCCGGGGGACCCGAGGACATCGAGTATCCGTCCGCAGGGTTCAAAACTCTTGTCCGGCCATCCCGTCACAATCACTGAGACCTTCTTTCCGTGTGCGGGAGGTATTTCCCCCTCGATTCGTATGTCGTAAGGCATATTCTTGCTCTCAATTACGGCCCAGGCCCTGTTCCCTCTCACTACAAGTGTTCCGATATGCGGCCTTGAGCTTCTCTCCAGAACGTGAAGGACGGTTCCTTCGACGCTCCTGTCGCTGCCTCTGGTTTTGCGTGCGGTGATGCCTACCTTTACGGTATCTCCAGTGAGAGCTTTTCCCACCTGTCTGAAAGGTATGTAGATATCTTCATCCCACCCCTCGGCCTTCACGAATCCGAAGCCGCTTGCAGTCAGAGAGAGAATACCCGTCACCTCTTCCAGAAACCTTCGTTTTCTCGCCGGCTTTTTGAATTTTTTAACTTTTTTAGTTGGCATATATTGTTTAAATTTGCACGTTTCTACAGACACAAAAATAACAAAAATATGGACAAGAAAGTACTGCTGATGATTCTGGACGGATGGGGCGAAGGCAAAAAGGACCGCTCCAACGCCATTTATACGACCGGAACGCCTGAGATAGACGCTCTGCGCGCAAAATATCCATTCTCACACCTTGCCGCCTGCGGTCAGGACGTGGGTCTTCCCGACGGGCAGATGGGCAACTCCGAAGTTGGGCATCTCAACATAGGAGGAGGTCGGATTGTATATCAGGACCTGGTGAAGATAAATATGGCCTGCCGGGCTCATACATTGCTGGAAAACAGTGAAATAAAGAAAGTGTACGACTATGTGAGGAGTTCGGGTTGCGCCCTTCACTTTATGGGTCTTTGCTCACACGGAGGAGTTCACAGTTCTCTGAACCATCTTTACGAATTTCTCGCGGAGGCCGCGAAGGCCGGGCTGCCGAAGGTCTTCGTCCACTGTCTGATGGACGGCCGTGACACCGACCCCAAGAGCGGAAAGGGCTTCATAGAGGAGTTGGAAGGCAAGATGGCGGCCACGACAGGAAAGGTGGCTTCCGTCTGCGGCCGTTTCTACACGATGGACCGTGACAAGAGATGGGAGAGAGTGAAGGAGGGTTATGACCTGATAGTGAGCGGCAAAGGCAGGAAATCGAAGTCTGCCGTCCAGGCGATACAGGAGTCTTACGACGAGGGCGTGACCGACGAATTCATCAAGCCTGTTTGCATTGTCGGGGAGGACGGCAACCCGATTGCCACAATCAAGGAAGGTGATGCCGTGATTTTCTTCAATTTCCGCAACGACCGGGCCCGTGAGATAACCAACGTTCTCACACAGACTGATATGCCTGAGATGGGAATGAAGACTATTCCTCTCTACTACTGCTGCCTGACTCCTTACGATGACAAGTTCACGGGGCTGCATATCCTCTTCGACAAGGAGAATGTGCAGAAGACTCTGGGAGAGGTTGTCTCCGCCGTCGGACGCCGTCAACTGCGCATCGCCGAAACAGAGAAATATGCCCACGTGACATTCTTCTTCAACGGCGGCCGCGAGAAGGAGTTCGAGAATGAAGACAGAATTCTCATCAATTCCCCCAAGGTGGCCACCTACGACCTCAAGCCCGAGATGAGTGCTCCCGAAGTGAAGGAGGCTCTGATAGCCGACCTCCAGACTCAGAAACACGATATGGTGATTCTGAATTTCGCCAACGGCGATATGGTCGGACATACTGGAGTCTATGATGCAATCTGCAAGGCTGTCCGCTATATCGACAGTGCTGTGGGTGAAGTTGTACGCACGGCAAGAGCCAACGGCTATACCGTGCTTATCACCGCAGACCACGGAAACGCCGACAATGCAGTGAACCCGGACGGAACGCCGAATACGGCACACTCCCTGAACAAGGTGCAGTTCATTGTAGTGGATGACGAGGTGAAGGAGGTGAAGGACGGCCGTCTGGCCGACATCGCCCCCACCATTCTGAAACTTATGGGAATAACGCAGCCTGCCGAGATGACGGGCACACCGCTTGTCTGATATGTCGTTCGCACACCTTCACGTCCATACGCAGTACTCCATCCTTGACGGTCTTTCCGATATCGGGAAACTGTTCGGGAAGGCACGTGAAATCGGTCTAAAAGCCCTGGCAATCACCGACCACGGCAATATGTACGGAGTGAAGGAGTTCCTGAAAGCGGCATTCAGCGACAAGAACAAAGATGAGGCCGGAAACCTGATTGTGAAGCCTCTTGTCGGATGTGAGGTCTATGTGACAAGACATTATGACCACACTCTCAAGGATCGTGATCATAGGAAATATTACCACCTGATTCTGCTTGCCAAGAACATCGACGGCTACCGTAACCTGATGAAAATCTGCACGGAGGGCCATGTCAACGGTATGTACTACAAGCCGCGTGTATCCCACGGGGTCATAGAGAAATATCACGAAAACCTGATTTGCTGTTCGGCCTGCCTTGCCGGGGAGATTCCCAACAATCTTCTCGCCGGCGATATGGACGCTGCCCGCGAAGCGGTTCTCTGGCACAAGAAAGTGTTCGGTGAGGACTATTATCTTGAGGTGATGCTTCATCCCACTGACGTGCCTCAGGCAAAGGATGTACCTGAAGGTCAGCAGAAAGTCAATCCTTACATATTCGAGCTGGCGCAGGAATGCGGAGTGAAGGTGGTCGCTACCAATGACGTTCATTTCATACGGAAGGAAGATGCGGATGCCCACGACAGACTGATATGCCTCACCACCAACTCCGACATCGACGACCCTGACCGTCTGCACTATACGCGGTCGGAATATCTCAAGACGAGGGAGGAGATGGAGGAACTGTTTCCCGATCATCCCGAGGTTCTGGACAACACCTGTGAAGTTGCGGACAAGATAGAATCTTACAAGATAGACCACGATTACATTCTTCCGAAGTTCGCCATCGAGCCGGACTTCCTGAAGGAGATTGACTCTCATCTGGCGAAATATTCGGATGTCATTGAGGTGGGGAAGAATGATGCCAAGGGCAATTATCGCGGCGATGATTTCTGCCAGTCGGTGGCATATCTCTGCCATCTGACATACGAAGGAGCCCGGAAAAGATATGGAGAGACTCTGACCGAGGATCAGAGGAGCAGGATAGATTTTGAACTGAAAACCATCTGCAAGATGGGTTTTCCGGATTATTTCCTTATAGTTCAGGACTATATCAGGGCTTCCCGCGATGCGGGTTATCTGGTCGGGCCCGGGCGAGGTTCAGCAGCCGGTTCGGTTGTGGCCTACTGTCTGGGTATCACGAATCTGGACCCCATCCGCTATGACCTGCTGTTCGAGAGGTTCCTCAATCCCGACAGGATTTCAATGCCTGATATCGACGTGGATTTCGAGAATCTGGAGTTCGCGCACAGGTATGTGGAACAGAAATATGGTCCGGACCACGTCTCCCGCGTCATCACCTTCGGTACTATGCTTGCCAAGGGCGCCATCAAGGATGTGGCCAGAATCAGCCACGTCTCCATAGACGAGTCGAACCGTCTCTCGAAGTTGATTCCCACACGTCTTTCGGAGAGGAAAAAGAATGATGACGGCACGATGGAGGAGAAGAGCGTGAAAATCACTCTCGAAAACTGCTTCCGCCTTGTCCCCGAATTGCAGGAGGAACTTTTCAGGGAGGGCAACGACCTCAACAGGGAGGTCCTCAATTATGCCAGTCAGCTGGAAGGGAGTGTGCGTCAGGTAGGTATGCACGCCTGCGCCACCATCATCGGCCCAGGCAACCTGAGCGATTATATCCCCATCTGCCTCTCCAAGGACAAGGATACCGGCAAGGATGTCTGGACTTCTCAGTACGACGGGCATTACATAGAGGAGTGCGGGCTTCTAAAGATGGACTTCCTCGGGCTCAACACCCTTTCCATCATCCACAAGGCCATCGATTTGATAAAAGAGACTCACGGAGTTGACATTGACATTGAAGCCATTGACAAGGAGGACAAGGCGGTTTTTGAGCTGTATGGCCGCGGAGACACCACCTCCATCTTCCAGTTCGAATCGTCCGGAATGAGGGAGTGGCTCCAGAAACTCCATCCGGAGAGGTTCGAGGACCTGATTGCAATGAATGCCCTCTACCGCCCCGGACCTATGGACTATATCCCCGATTTCGTTGACCGCAAGCTCGGAGTCCGGCAGATTACGTACGACCTTCCCGAGATGGAGGAGTTCCTTAAGGAAACCTACGGTGTGACGGTCTATCAGGAGCAGGTGATGAGGCTTTCTCAGAAGCTTGCAGGGTTCACCAAGGGTGAGGCTGACAAACTCCGCAAGGCAATGGGAAAGAAGCAGATAGCGGTGCTTGAGAGTCTGAACAGCAAGTTTATGGAGGGAGGTCAGAAGAACGGGCATCCTTCCGAGGTGCTTGAGAAAATCTGGAAGGACTGGCGCGCGTTTGCGGAATATGCCTTCAACAAGTCCCACGCCACCTGCTATGCCTGGGTGAGTTACCAGACGGCCTGGCTGAAATGCCACTACCCGTCCGAATTCTTCGCCGCCAACCTCTGCTGCAATCTCGACAATATGGAGGAAATCACCAAAGTGCTGGATGATTGCCGAAAGTGGAAAATCAAACTCCTCAGTCCGGATATCAACGAGAGCCAGGCAGAGTTCACGGTGAACAAGGAGGGGAACATCCGTTTCGGTATGGCCGGAATAAAGGGTGTGGGTATGAGCATAATCGAGGCGGTCGTGGCTGAAAGGAAAAAGGGAGGTCCGTTCAAGGACGTATTTGACTTCGTGGAGAGGATGCCGGCCGGCTCTATCAACAGAAAGGCGTTGGAGAGTCTTGTCTTCTCCGGTGCTTTCGACAGTTTCGGAAATGTCAGCCGCGCCCAGTTCGCCTGTCCTATTGCGGGAAAGGACGAGATTTTCCTCGATACTGTGGTGAGGTATGGTGCGAAATATCAGAATGATTCATTTGATGCGGGGATGAGTCTCTTCGGGGACTCGATGGAACTCAAGCCCATACGGCCTGTCGCCCCTCCCGTGGCCGAATACAATGAGATAGAATTTCTAAAGAAAGAGAAGGAACTTGTGGGAATGTACCTTTCTTCCCACCCTCTTGACAAGTTCAAGTTGGAAATCAATGAGTTCTCGAATGCGCCTCTTTTCGGGATAGAGGAGATAGAGGCGAATTTGTCATCGGACAAGTCCTTGCAGAACAGGGAGTTCTATTTTGCAGGGCTTGTGACGGACGTGGAGGAGCGGTTCACCAAGAGCGAGAACAAGCCCTGGTTCAGGATGACGGTGGAGGATTATTCGGGAAGTCACGTCTTCGCCGTATCCAGCAAGGATTATGAGAATTACATCCGCTATGCGAAGGTCCACCAGTGTCTGCTGATAAAATGCGTTTCAAGAAAGAGGTTCGCGAAGGAGGGGGAGAAGGAGTCCTTTGACCTGAAGATTGCCGGAATGGCATTTCTGTCGGATACGAAGGAGCGGTTTATCCGTGAGTTCCACATAGTTTTGCCCCTTGACAGGATAACGCCGGATTTGAGGAAATCCCTTGCAAAGGAATTCAAGCGGCACAAGGGGTCGGTACGTCTATACGTGGATGTCCTGTTCTCCCACGACGGGCAGCAGGACAGTGTCGTCCTCTTCTCAAAGGAGACGAAGGTTAACCCCTGCTTCGAACTCTACGATACTGTCGAAACGTACGGCCTGAAGCACTACCTCAAGAAAGAGGTCAAATAAGAAGTTGCGCAATACGCGAACCGACGCCAAACCGAGCGCAATCGAGCTTGCTCGAATTGCCGAGGTGCGAAGGAGGAAAAGACGCGAAGCGGCTTAGTCACTCGCGTATTGCGCAAGTGGATTTTGTTATTTGCGTGAGAATGTGTAATTTCGCAGGATAATTGGCAACCGTAGTTATGAAAGTATCTTTCAAGTTCATCCTCGCAGCCCTCGCCGCCACTGCGGCCCTGGCAGCCTGCACCAAGGAAATCACCCCCCCCCAATTTTGAAAATGACAAGATAACCCCAGCCTCTGAAGGATCCCGCGTCATAGCGGTATCCTTCGCCCCGCAGACCAAGACAACCCTCGACGGCTTCCAGCCGAACTTCTCGGCAGGTGACAAAATAATGGTCGCCAAGGCCGCTGAACAGGGTGAACAGATAGAATTGGAGATCTGCACGGTCAAAGTTGAAGGAAACAATGCAACAATCACCACGTCCCTTTCCGGGGATCAACTGATGGCCATTTACCCGGCAAAGTATGCGGTAGTGACCCAGTTGGATGGAAAAGGTGGCAATAAGACAGTTATCCGAGATTCAATACCGTCTGTCCAGACCGGTAAATTCGCCGATGCAAATATCTGTTCGGCAGAAATTGGGAAAGGCAATACGGCGGAATTCAAAAACACGACTGCCGTTTTGAGGTTTTATGTCGATAAAAGCATAGGGGTTCAATCCATTCGGATAACCGGGTCTGGAATAGCGGATGACGAAGAAACAGGGAACGTTATCACAGTTGAGGCCCCTGCGGGAATGACATTGGATGCTGTGACAGATGATCCGGATAAGAGGATTTGTTATGTTTCAGTCGCGGATGAGGCGGGCGGAAATCTCAACTTTGAGATACGGACAACGACTCAGGACACAGTAAAGAAGAATTCAAATAAATTCGGAAAAATTGCCGGAGGGAGACTGTACACCGTCTTTATCCCGTACTATATAGACCTCGGTGACGCAGGCAAATGGGCCTACTGCAATATCGGGGCATTCCTCCCCGAGGAGCCGGGCTATTATTTCTCGTGGGGGAACACACAGGGCTATGTTTATGACGGTCAAAATTGGGTGAGTGCTCCCGGCGGTCAAACAGTATTGAGTGGGGGCTTCACTGAAGAAAATTATGCAGGTACAAACGGCTCTTCAATTTCAGGGCGCAGCTTGAAAGTGGATGTCACCGAGGATGCTGCTTGTGCGGCTTGGGGTGGCAAGTGGCGTATTCCGACGAAGGAAGAGTACGAAACATTGAAGAATACGAGCGGCAAGTCGTGGGAAAACAGCTATAACTCATCCGGACAGGGCGGAATGTTAATACAGAATCAACTGTTCTTCCCTGGGGTAGGTATTGTTAAATGGGGCGGACTGGATCCGGATACTTCGGAAATGGGCCACTATTGGAATTCTGACTTTGAGGAAAATGGCCTGACAGGAAGTGCGTTGTTTGCTAACGTTGGGTCGTTATATTTTATTACAGCGAGTGCTGGACGCTTCTTCGGCCTCCCCATCCGTCCCATCTACGCCTCCGCCCCGGCGACAGGGAGCACGGTCGATGACTTCGATGTGAAGGATGACGATTCAAGCAACTGGCAATAAAAGCAGGGAGGAAAGAGAATATGAAAAAATCGATATTGATTTCTGCAGCGATTGTTTCGCTCGCGATGCTTGCTTCCTGCCAGAAGGAACAGTTCACAGAGAATGCGGCCCCCGCAACGGGTGTCACCGAGTTCTTCGCAACCATAGAGCAGACCACCAAGACCGCCATCGATGCCGATGGGAAGGTCAGCTGGAAAGTCGGAGATGAGATTACCGTCACCGATGCCGCTTCCAACACTGCGGTCTATGTGGCCGGCTCCGACGGGGCCAGCACAACGTTCACCCTCAAGACAGGTGAGATAGCTGTCGGAGACGGGCCTTATTCTGCCACCTATGGCGATATTGACAATCAGATATATGATGCAGCCGGAGCCAACTGCCCTCTCACTGCACCGGAGACAGGCACCCCCACCTTCAGCTTCTCCAGCCCTTACGCCGTAGTGAAGATTACTGCAAAGTCGGAAGGGGGAGAGGTCATCGATTCCGTCGGTGTCAGCTATGGAGGGAACGACTATACCCTTGACTGCGGAGACGGCGTGACGCTCACAAGCGATGGCAACGACTTCTACGTGGCTGTTGAGCCTGCGACCGACGCCGCCCTCAGCGTCACCTTCCACACAGCCGGCAAGACGGCGACCAAGGAAAGGAAAACTGCTGTCTCCCTCGCTGCCAAGGACCTCCTTCCGGTGACATTCACCTTTGTCGCAAGCGACTGGAAAAGCCCTGAGGCCGACCTTCCCGACGGTGCTCTCAAGGGCGTGTTCACGGTAAGTGCAGGCCCTGACGGCATAGCCGGAACCGATGATGACGTAAAGGTTCACTTCTCGAGAGGGAACCTCCGCTATGTCCTTGCTACGCAAAAATGGGAATTTTTTGAGCATCAGTATGACGTCTGTAATACTGGGACATACGAGGGCCATCACAGTGACACAATTTCATTGTTTACCTGGGGATATGGTGAATGGTCAACGGTTCCTGATACAAAAGGATGTCTGGATAATGTTTCTGACGGGCATAATTTTCCGTATGCCAATGATTGGGGCTCTCAGGTGAATGGCGGCAATGTGTGGCGAACTCCCTCAAAAGACGAGTGGGAGTTTCTTCTGAACACTGAAGGGACTTCGGGCCGTTCTGACGCAAACAGGTTTGCCAGAGCTATGGTGAATGGAGTGAAGGGTTTGCTGATTTTCCCGGATGACTATGATTTGCCTTCCGGTTATTCTGCCTCAGAGGGTGGAATCGGGATGTCCAAAGTCAACAAGAAAAACAATGCCGGTGTGGATGATGCTCCTTTTCCTTCTTCAGATATCCCTTCCGAAAAATGGGCGGAAATGGAATCTTCAGGAGTTGTATTTCTCCCCGCTGCAGGTGAACGTTATGGTTCAGGCATAGGCACCCATAATGATTATGAGTTTTATTGGTCCTCCACGGCAATAAAGACGGATGATGCATATAGTATTTTATTTGCTGAAAAGGGGATTGGCAGGGGTCATGAGATGATAAATTCTTACGGCATTTCCGTCCGCCTCGTGACCAACGTTTCCGCCACCCCGACCCCGACCCCGGCGGATGGCACAAGAGGTACACTCAATGGGCACGAATATGTTGTGGTAGCCGGTGTAAAGTGGGCTACGCAGAATCTCGCAATCACCGATTCGGGAAATAAGAAATGGAAGGGTGCCAATACTGGCGATAATCCTGAAGTGAAGGTCCCGGGGACGGACGACGATGTCATCGTGGGAGATTATTTCCAGTGGGCGGCACATGAAAATTATGCGCTCCCAGTGAATAATTTTGACAACGGAGAAACTGACAAGGGACTCTTGATATACACATCCTTTACCAACACGCATTGCGTTGACGGAGGCAATGAGGATAAGTTCGAGTTCAAGTCACCCGAGACGGACAAAACATATCGATTCAATACTGCACCTTCACCGTATTATAGTGACGAGACTGCTGCCTACATTTCTCCGTACTACGCTACGGGTTACACTCACTACAATGAAGTTGGCACAAGCTCCGAACTTAAGAAAGATGACGATGTGGCAAATATCATCCTCCGGCGGCACCCTCTGACACCACTTACTTCTTATAAATTCGTACATACGCATTCGTTCGCGTATGTACGTTTTTTTACGCCCATCCTGCCCGTGAATGTGTTCAATCACCATTCCGGAATCAATATTTTGCGGAATCGTCATTTTTTTGATAGATTCCGCAAAATATCGTTATATTTGCAAAAACTCATAATATGATAATCGGAAGAGAAAATGAACTGGAAACACTTCGCGGCCTGATAAAAGAAGAATATTCCGAATTTGTTGCTGTATATGGACGCAGGCGTGTTGGAAAGACATTCCTGGTTAGGGAGGCATTTGATTATTCCTTTGCATTTCAGCATACTGGTATGGCAAATAAGCCCAAAGCTGTTCAGCTCGAGGCTTTTCGGCGTTCGCTCAAGGAGGCCGGGGAAACCGACTGTCCCCATTTTGACAATTGGTTTGATGCTTTCGATGCGCTGAAGACTCTAATAAACTCATCCCGAAAGAAGAAGAAGGTTCTTTTCATAGACGAGATATCTTGGATGGACACACCTAAAGGGGATTTTCTCGCATGTTTTGAACAATTCTGGAATGGATGGGCTTCGGCCAGAAAGGACATAGTTTTGATTATATGTGCTTCAGCGACAAGTTGGATAATAGACAAGGTCCTGAAAAACAGAGGTGGTCTCCATAACCGGGTTACCCGTAAGATGCATATTCGTCCGTTTACGCTGAAGGAGTGTGAGGAATACTTGGTACAACGCAAATTCAAAATAAGTCGTAAAAGCATTATCACGCTTTATATGATACTCGGGGGCGTCGCATATTACTGGAGTCTTCTGGAACGGGGCAAATCCTTTGCTCAGAATATCGATAAGCTGTTCTTCTCAGAGGATGCCAAACTCAAGGATGAATTCAATGCGTTATATGATTCTCTATTCAAGAAACCCGAGGCATACAAGACAATAGTGTCCGCTCTTTCCGAAAAGGGGATGGGACTTAGCCGGTTGGAATTGATCAGTGATTTCAAAATGGATGACAATGGGGCGTTGTCAATAAAGTTGGAGGAGCTTGAGAACTGTGATATCATAAGACGATACAATGCCTATGGCAAGGAAACCAAAGAGGCTCTTTTCCAGATGGTAGATAACTTTACTTTATTTTATTTCCGGTTTATAAAGGATAACAGGAGCGGCGACACTTCTTTTTGGAGTAATAATGTCGGCTCTCAGGCATATAACAGTTGGGCCGGCCCTGCTTTTGAAAGGGTCTGTCTGCAACATGTCCAACAGATAAAGAATGCCCTTGGTATCGGTGGTGTTGCAACAAGCCAGGCATCGTGGCGTTCCAATAATAAATTCCAGGGCAAGAACGAAAAAGGTGCTCAGATTGACCTGCTTCTGGACCGGAAGGATGATACAATCAATATCTGCGAAATGAAATGGTGTGCAGACCAATTCGCGATCAGCAAACGCGATTGGGATGACATCAACAATAAAGTGGTAGCTTTCACAAGGGAATGCCACCCGTCTAAAACCATACATTTAACTATGGTTACGACATATGGGTTAAAGAAGAATATGTATTCTGACGAGATTCAGTCTGAAGTGACTGCGGATGCCCTTTTTGTATAATAATCTGCGGAATCGTCAATTTTCTGATGGATTCCGCAGGACAACAACGTCCGTTACTTCGGCTTCCCGGTCCGCCCCGTCTCAGATTGATTTTCGCACACCCGCGAGTCACTCGCGTCTGTACGAAAAAAGTTGACCCAACTTTCCATCTTCGGTAATGCATCTCTCCTGATGTCAAGTCATTAGCTTTTTGAATCGTCAGGTTTGAGCACTACAGATTTTCATTTTTCGGAAGGGATAGTGTCTGAAGCCGAGCTTGTCATAGATGGCGGCGGCAGCCTGAGTGGGCTGCGTGCAGATGTCCATTTCAACGATTTCCCCGAGGGCGTTGGTCGCATTTGAGCGGACCAGCTTCTGCGTGCTCATCGTTCGCACTATCTCAGTCCAGTAACTCTTTTCGCCCTTCGCCTTGAGTTGATGACGGATAGTGTTCACAATCCAGTATGACAGCAATCCCAGATACAGATGGGCATCGCTGGTGCCGTCCTTCTGGTGATAGATGGGCCGGAGACTCAGGTCTGTCTTCAACTGCCTGTTTGTGGACTCTATCTCCCGTATGATATTGTAGTATGACCAGGTGGTCTTCTCGTCCATTTCCGGTTTATCGGTACGCAGGAAGTAGATTCCGACGTTGGCATCCATCTTCTCGGGGGTCTTGATGGTCCAGCTGATATCCGTGACAGTCGTGCCCTTTCGGTCAAGGACATAGCTGATGTCATAGAAGCGTTGGATGGACGGGTATTTGCCGCGGGCTCTGCCCACCCTCTCGCACACCTTCTCGTATCTCTTCGTGCCTCCCTTTGTGGACAGGCCTTTCCTGATGGCCTCCAGCATATCTTCAAACCGCTGACGGTATTGACGGTTCATCGATTCCTCCGTGAGGGCCTTGGAGGGAGAGTTCACGAGAAGATAGTGGTCTCCGTTTGCCGTGCTCTTGACTTCCGTGAGCCTGATGGGCTGCTTCTTGCTGTCCAGTACGGTCACCGTCCTTGCATCGTCGGCGAGCTCATATTCCGTGAGATTCTTTCGGGAGACGCACAGGTAATGGAACCCTTTTTCCTTGATGAGGGCGAGGTTGTCCTCCGAAGATATGCCGGCATCTATCACGACAAGCGCCTTGTCGCTGTCAATCCCCGTGGTCGGGTTCTTCCTTGCGAGTTCCTCTATCATGTCCGGCAGGGTCTGCGGATCGGAGGCATTCCCTTCGAGGACGGCACTGTAGCGTATGAACCCCGCCGTATTCACGCACA
>JAZLIS010000037.1:0-5529 GCA_045617505.1 Bacteroidales bacterium
AACCAGTCAGTGTCGGATGCGATGCCAGTTTCGAAACAAATGCCTTCAGGAACAAGTCAATCAGCGACCTCCGGCCCGACAATGCAAAATGAAAATGGTTGGCCATAATCTCGAAGGTGAAGATTTTGATGCCAGGGAACAGGAAAGCGGCAAAGGCGACGACATTCATCGCGGCTTTGAACTCATCTTCATTGTGAAACAGTACGGGATGATTCTCCTGTGAACAGACGTGGAAACAGTTTCCGGCTTCCAGAAATCGCAGTTGGCACACACTCTCCTGTGCCATGAAATTTTTCTTTTCCATCTTTCATAGTTTATGTTCAATGATTTCCAGCGACATAAGGCTGAAGTCTCTCAAGGCTGGGATACAATTACTTGTTAAAGGTAACAGTTTTTCGGCTCACTTGCAAGGGTTTCTCAAGGCCGGAAATCCTTCTCTAAAATGATGATTTATTCAGGAAATATATTACTGTAAACTGAATCAGTGAATCTGAAAACTAAAACAGGTGAATCGATGGATGGTTGTAAACCAGTTCAGAGATACTGTAAAGAAAATCAGATAAACAACTTCTAAAGTGTCAACCAATCTCAGGAAAGGTCATATATTATATTGTTGTTTAGCGAATATCATAAGTATTTTATCGTTTTTCACGGAATCGGCATTACCTTTGCTTCTGGTAGGGGAAAATATAATTTTCATAAAAGCAAAACCTATGACAGGAGCACTGACCGGACGGTCCCATCAAGTATAGGTTTGAAGGTCATCGGAACAGAATATTGCAGATAAGTTTATGAAAACCCGACGGATCATATTGTTATCAATATTCTTCATAACAGCAGGAGCACAGGGGATGAAAGCTCAGGATTATTCTGTAACCGTTCCTGACGGCCCGGTTGTGAGTCCGGACTCTCTTTCCTTTAAACCGCTACCGTCTTTCCTCCTGTCAACACCGTCATTCAGGCCTCTTCAGCAAGCTGACCGATTATTCTCCCCATTGGGAATAGAGACCAAGGAACAGCGCGCAGCACGTATCAATCAGCAGACATTCAATGCAGCGATGCTCTCAGTCGACCGGAATCTATATTGGCACAGACCGCAAAAGATACCCAAGCAGTGGATGCCCATCATCTTTGTCGCCAGATTGTTCCTTACCAATCCATGTGCGTTTCCCGAAGGATACGTTCCGCTCATGAATCATTCTTTCCCATTCATTTATGCCAAGACTCCCGGATTGGCTCCGTATGACAGCCCATACACATCAGAACAGTTCCCGAAATGCATTGATACAGAATACGATTTTGCGACCGGGACATACAAGCAGGTTATGGTGGACTGGTCCGAAGTGCAGTCGAGGTTATCCAACAGCAATATTGGCTTCAGCAGCCAGCCTGTCCCATATATCCCTGTAACCCCGGTAGAAAGGGCCATACATTGACACCGCGAAAAGGATGACGCCATATTCATTAAGGAATATTGACGCATCCAATAACAAATATTGAAAAAAAGTAACGCCGCCAATGATGAGCCCTGTTTCATAATGATACTTTTGCAATGTCAGAGCGATGGATATCCGGAGTCTTCGCAATGACAGATGTTCAATTTTTATTATTAATACAATATGAAAAACATTATGGGCATATTGATGGCAACACTTCTCTGTCTCGCTCCATGCTCATGCTGGGGACAGAAGGTAGACAATTCCACTGTCAAATCTCTCGACCTCAACCGATACCTCGGTGACTGGTACGAAATCGCACGCTACGACCACAGTTTCGAACGCGGCCTCACTCACGCCAAAGCGAACTATTCACTCAACGCGGACGGCACAATCTCAGTCTCGAACAGCGGATTCAAGAATGGGAAATACAAGTTATCCATCGGAAAGGCAAAAGTGACTGACACTGCCGGTCTCCTGCGCGTTTCATTCTTCGGACCGTTCTACTCAGACTACAGGGTAATGATGCTCAGCGAAGATTACAACTATGCATTGATCGGCTCCGCAACTCCTGGATATCTTTGGATCCTTTCCAGAACGGCTACGGTTCCTGATTACATCGTCGACCAGATTCTCGATATCGCTACGGCCAGAGGCTATGACATCGGCAAACTGACTTGGGTGGAGCAGTCAACGCATTAATGCACCTTACTTACCATCAGGTATTCTTGCAGAAAGAAGATAATCTCCGTGATGGATGCGGGACGAAACGGGCGAAGGCGAACAACCTCGCCGTGGAGCCGCATCCTTCTTTTTTTAGGAGGATGATTATATTAATTTTGTACTCAAAACAGCAGGGACAGACCTTCGACATGAAAGACAGCGATTTCAAGGACAAAGTATTCCGCGCAGTGGCGATGATTCCGAAAGGAAGAGTCGGCACCTATGCCCAGGTGGCTGAACTCGCGGGATTTCCCGGAGCGGCCAGAGCCGTCGGGAATGCCCTGCATCTCAATACCGACTCTGCCGTGGTGCCGTGCCACAGGGTGGTTTGTTCTGACGGGACACCGGGAAGCGGATACGCTTTCGGCGGCCCTGAGAAGCAGAAGAGCAGGCTCAAGGAGGAAGGAGTGTCATTCATCGGCAGCGACGGGCATGAAAAGGTGGACCTGGCTGGATGCGGGATTGTCATTGAAGAGCATCCGCTGAAGCCGTTTCTGCCTTCAAACGGGAAAGTTCTGTTTCTCGGAAGTTTCCCTCCTCCGAAGGCAAGATGGTCGATGGAATTCTTCTATCCCAATCCACAGAACGATTTCTGGAGAATCCAGGGCCTCATCGATTCCAGAGATGTCAACCAGTTCATCAACGAAGGAGGGAAAGGATTCGACTGCGGAAAGATAAAGGCTTTCTGCCGGGAAAGGGGGCTCGGTTTCTTCGACACGGCGTCAAGGGTATGCCGGCTCAAAGGAAATGCCAGTGACGAATTCCTTGTGATACTGCAACCGGCCGACATCCGGGGGATGCTGGAAGTGATGCCGCTGTGCCGGACCATTGTCACGACCGGAGGAAAATCTTCGGAGGAATTTCTGGAAATTATCGGAAAGGAAGGATTGTCCGGAATCAAAGCGCCTTCTGTCGGCGGGCACACCGACATCTCCATCTACGGCAGAGACATACGCTGGTGGCGTATGCCATCGACATCGAGAGCCTATCCAATGAAACTGGAAGAGAAAACGCAATTCTACCGGAAATTATTCTTCTCTTCCGAAACCCAGCTATAGTTGTTTATGATGGTCAGCCATTTGAAATGAACATCAATGATAAAAGATGAACCCCACGTACAATCTCGGGCCTGAAGGTATTCTGTCTTTTCCGTTTATGCAGTTCAGCCAATCCGCCTTCAGTGTCAGGTGGAAGGCATCAGACACGATATAATCGCAACCGATGAAAGGATCTATGGCAAAAAATGCCCGCTTGTTGAAATACGCATTATCAACAGGTTCCCAATCGGGAACTGGTTCCCCTTGCATAAGAAGATTCGTATTTACCCCACCTCCTATCGTCAGTCCGACATATGGCATAAAACAGCCGAGCTGCCAATAGAAGTCACCAAGGAGGCCTCCCCATCCATATTTGACATAACTGCCATTATCGGATTGCTTCAGAGTGGACACATAACCTTCGCTGCCGATTCTCCAATGTTCCCCCAAGTGGGCCCTGATCACGCCACCTATTCCGAAAAGCATCCCTGATACGGCATGGGCCAATTGCGGAAACTCTCCTTTTACAAATCCGGTGTGCAGCATCATACCACCGTCAAACCCCTTCACTATGCCGGCTCCATGAGCCATAGTATTGAATGAACACAGGGCAAGCAGCAGAAATAGCAGTAAAAATCTATTCATATACTAAGTCATTCTAAAGATTGTTCTCAGAAAGCCAGCGCAACTCCGCATTGAAGTGATCGGGGAAGAGAGGGGCCGTAAATATACCCCGAATCCCTGAATTCGCCAATGTCGAAATCCTTCTGGTAGGCGTTGAAGATGTTCTTGACGGCAACCGATACCTCAAGGGAGCAGCTGTTCATTATTTTGAACTCATAGCCTGCTTTGGCCCCCATATCCCAGAACGCGGGCGTAGTCACGGCTACGTCAACAGGCGTGCCGCTGCCCTCCATATGCGGTGTCAGCATCGGTCCCGTGTATGTGCCGTTGATGCTAAGGTTCAGCCTCTTGATTGGAGTATAGTTAGCCACAAGGTATCCGTATGAGTCCGGAGAGCGGAACACCTTCAAAGTCGGCTCGACCTCCGGATTGGAGCTCCAGACCTCTGGCTCGGCATAGCGGCTCCTTTGGAACGTGACGCCGGCCTGGATGCTGAATCTGCTGCCCACCGAGGCCTTGGCTTCCAGATTGCATCCTAGAACGCTCTCTCCGGAGCCGTTGTATCTTTCCATCACGCTGCTCATCCCGTCATCGGCCCTTTCGCTGGTCTGACGGAGCGCAAAGGTGTCTTCGAGCAGAATGTAAAATCCTTCGGCCATCAAGTTAAGTTTCACTGTCCCGAAATTGTGGTACCAGTCTCCTGACAGGCTGAACGAATGGGATTTCTCTTCCTTCAGATTGTCCGCAAGACGGATTCTGACTCTTTCACCTCCCACGACGGAGATATGCAGGTCTTCGTCGAATGCCTGCGGGGCTCTGAAACCGCTGGCGTAAACCGCCCTGAAGCCCAAGTCGCGGAAAGGGCTATAGCGGACATTGACTCGCGGAGACCATATGGGAGTCTTTATAAGATTGTGCTTGTCGAATCTCACCCCTGCGAGGATGGACCAGCGCTCGTTCTTCCATTCGTTCTGGGCGAAAGCGCTCACGATCCTGACGGTCTGGTCAGTAGTCTGGTCATATCCTATTGAGACGTCGTGCAGTTTGTCAAAATTGTACTCAACGCCCATAAGCAGCTGCGACGGCATAAACAGGCATTTCGAAAAGTTGCAGGAATACTGCCCTCCGGCAACGGCTGTGATATCCGAAGTCTTCCCATATGCATTGGGGTCCATCTGGCTGCCATAGTAACTGTTGCGGTTGATGAGCTGCGCAGACGTGTATGCGCTGTAGTGATGCCTGTTGTCAGCGCTCTGGCCTTCATAGCAGAGAGAGCCGCTGTTGTTTACGTGTTCTGTCTGCTCGGCAATCAGAGCCTCGTGCACCGGCCTGTCAAGCCTGTCGCCCCCACGGCGGTATTCCTTCACGCCGTGGTACTCCAGGCTCAATTTCGAAAACGGCGAGACGAGAAGGTGCGCCCGCGTCCCGATGGTGATGGAGTTGATAGTTGGGATGTCACTGAATCCGTCGGCATTGGCATCGTAACTGTCGCGTGAACGTTTCTGCCCGAACACGTATGCCCCCGCCTTGCCGTTATCCGTCACCATCGAAGCGTTGACATTGGTGATATTGTCAAAGGCATTACTGACGCCTATTGATGTGAGGCTGTGGCTGATGCTTGCGCTGGGTACTTTCGCTTCTTTTGTGATTATGTTGATGGTACCACCAATGGCAGACGCACCGTAAAGCGCCGAGCCTCCGCCGCGGAC
>JAZLIS010000038.1:0-2935 GCA_045617505.1 Bacteroidales bacterium
TGCAATTACAACAGCGTGTGCACCGAATCTTTCGATTTCGCCGGTTACAAGGTTACGTGCGACAATACCTTTGGCTTCACCATTAATCAACACTAAATCAAGCATTTCGTGGCGTGGGTAAGATTTTACCTGACCTTTGGCAACTGCGCGGTTAAGTGCAGCGTATGCTCCTAAAAGAAGCTGCTGACCCGTCTGACCACGAGCGTAGAATGTACGGGACACCTGCGCCCCGCCGAAAGAGCGGTTGTCGAGCAATCCGCCGTAATCCCTTGCAAAGGGAACGCCCTGAGCCACGCATTGGTCGATGATGTTGTTGGAGACTTCGGCCAGACGATAGACGTTGGCTTCGCGGCTGCGGTAGTCGCCACCTTTGATGGTGTCGTAAAACAGACGGTAGATTGAGTCGTTGTCGTTCTGGTAGTTCTTGGCGGCGTTGATACCTCCCTGTGCGGCGATTGAGTGTGCGCGGCGGGGGGAGTCGCTGATGCAGAATACTTTGACATTGTAACCAAGTTCACCGAGTGAAGCGGCTGCGGATGCCCCACCAAGACCTGTGCCAATGACGATAATTTCCATTTTACGTTTGTTGGCAGGGCTTACCACCTTGATTGCGGCCTTGTGGTTCGACCACTTCTGTTCAATCGGACCTTCAGGAATTTTTGATAATAGTTCTGTCATATATGTTTTATGTTGATTTGTTTCCGATTTACAAATGTCGCAATTTTCAACAATATTTGCAATTATTGTTAGAACCATATCAAAACAGATTCTTATCTTTGTGAGTATGGAATCATTCATCATATCTAACGGTATATCCGTACATATCTGGGATACAATGGACGAAGGGACACCGGCAGGGGCTCCTGCTATGGTTCTGCTGCACGGTTATCTGGAGACAATGTATATCTTCAACGAACTGGCGGCTTCCCTCAAGGAGAGGTACAGGGTGATTGTGCTTGACCTGCCGGGCCACGGGCTGACGGACAGTGCTCCTGCGGGAGATGACGGTCTGAGAATCAACAGCGTTGAATTCGACGTTCCGGTGATTTGCGGAGTTATGGACAAGCTCGGGGTGAAAAAGGCAGTTATTGCAGGCCATTCGATGGGTGGATACATCACTTTGGAATGTATCAAGGAGCATCCGGAAAGGTTCTCAAAAGCTATTCTTCTCTGTTCACACCCCTACCCCGATATGCCTGAAGTCGCTGAAAATCGTGAAAGGGAGATAAAGATTGTCCAGGCGGGAAAACTTCCCATTCTCGCAGAGGCTTCCATCCCCAAAATGTATTGTGCGGACAATCTGAGAGCGTGTGACGAGAAAATAAGAGAGACAGTCGAATTGTGTGAAACTCATGACCCTGAAGGGATTGTTGCTTCAATAAGGGGCATCAAGTGCCGCCCCGATTTGAGAAATGTGCTGGAGACACTCCCCTGCCCCGTTATGCTCATTCACGGAGATCACGACAATTTCCTTCCTACGGAAAGGGTGGCGGAGATGAAGAAGCTCTATCCTGACGTCACATACTGCCTGATTCCAAACTGCGGGCACAATCCCTTCATAGAGGATACTCCTGCAACTGTCGCGGCAATCGACCTGTTCTGTAACAGTTAGAAGCTGTTTTATTTCAGCATTTTGAAGAGGTCCTGTCTCAGTTCGTCTATGCCGATGCGGTCCTTGGCGGAGATGAATATGCAGGGTGTGTTCTGCTTCGATATCCAGGAGGATTTCAGTTCTTCGAGGGTGAAGTTGCGGGAGGTCTTGATGTCTATGGAGTATTCGTCGAAAGGCTCGTAGGTATAGGCATCTATTTTATTGAATATCATATATGTAGGCTTATCCGCCGCACCTATTTCCCGAAGGGTTCTGTTGACCGTTGCAATCTGATCCTCGAAACTGGGGTGGGAGATGTCAACCACATGGAGAAGGATATCTGCTTCACGGACTTCGTCAAGGGTGCTCTTGAAGGATTCTATCAGCTGTGTGGGAAGTTTTCTGATGAAGCCCACGGTGTCGCTCAGGAGGAACGGTTTGGTGTCGATGACTACCTTGCGGACGGTGGTGTCGAGGGTGGCGAAGAGTTTGTTCTCAGCAAATACGTCGCTTTTTGCCAAAAGGTTCATTATCGTGGATTTACCGACGTTGGTGTAGCCGACCAATGCTATTCTTGTCATCCCTCCGCGGTTGGAACGCTGGGATGCCATCTGCCGGTCGATTTTTGACAGCTGCTCTTTCAAGCGGCTGATTTTGTCGAGGACGATACGGCGGTCGGTCTCCAATTGGCTCTCTCCGGGGCCTCTCATATTGAGTCCTCCCTTGCCTCCCCTCTGCCTTTCCAGATGAGTCCACATTCCGGTAAGACGGGGATAAAGGTATTGATATTGCGCGAGTTCCACCTGAGTCTTGGCGTATGCGGTCTGTGCCCTGTCCGCAAAGATGTCGAGAATCAGGCCTGTCCTGTCAACTACGCTGCAGTGGTGGTCGCTCTTGTCATTCAAGGTACGCTCGATGTTACGCATCTGCGAGGGGGAGAGTTCATCATCGAAAATCAGATAGTCCGTCTCCGTCGCGCGAACGTATGCATTGATTTCCTCGAGTTTGCCGGTGCCGATGTAGGTATGGGAGTTGGGGTGGTCCAGTTTCTGGGTGAAGCGCTTCTCCCCCACCACTCCAGCTGTCAGGGCAAGGAATTGCAGTTCATCGAGGTATTCTTTGACCTGTGCTTCGTCCTGAGACTGGTTTATTACGGCTACGAATGCGGCTGTATAGACGTGCGTATCAATAGTATCGTACATAACTCAAGTTTCGCAAGTGATTATTTTATTAATATTCAAAGAGTTGTGCGATTCTTGCGAAACTTTTTCCCTCCGCACAATCTCTATTACGCTACCCTCTCCCTAAATCCCTCTCCCCGGGAGAGGGACTTACCTACGGCCT
>JAZLIS010000039.1:0-62406 GCA_045617505.1 Bacteroidales bacterium
GACAATCTGAATATCGGTGGAGAACTTGAAATCAGCTGCAACTTCGCAGGCGTTCACGGATGGAAATGCCGTCCTTGCCTCGGCGCAAAATGGGTGTTCTGAGAGAGCAAATTATAGCAGGGCATATTTTAGAATGAACAGGGCGGACAGAATCCACATCGCGATGGAAATGTCCTTCGCCTTGCCTGTAAGTGCATAAATCAGCACGTAAGAGATGCTTCCAATCAGAATGCCGTCCGCAATGCTGTAGGTGCAAACCATAATCGCTATTGTTAGAAATGCGGGGATGGCTTCGCGGAACTCTGCCCAGTTGATTTTGATGATCGGCTCCATCATCATCATTCCCACCAGGATGAGCGCAGGTGCAGTTGCAGCTGATGGTACTGCAAGAAAAACTCCTGAAAACAGCATTGCGACAGCAAAAAACAATGCTGTGAAGAATGCTGTCATGCCGGTCCGGCCTCCATCGCCCACACCTGCCGCACTCTCAACGTAGGTGGTGGTGGTAGATGTTCCTGCGATTGCTCCGAAAACTGTACCGACAGCATCTGCCATAAATATCTGGTCAATGCCGTCAATGTTTCCTTTCTCATCCACAAATCCGGCCTTGTGGGAAACACCGATTACGGTCCCTATCGTGTTGAAAATGTCGTTGAACAGAAAAGTAAAGACAACTATGAGCATATCCAGTGTCAAAATGCTATTCCACTCGAATTTGCAGAAAATGGGGCTGATGCTCTCAGGGGATGAAATCAGGGAGCCGTTGAATTTTGTAATGGATTCGCCTGTGGCGGGGTCTTTAATGAAGAGTCCTATGATGGTTGTGGCAAGGATACCAATCAGGACACTGCCCCGAACCTTAAGGACCAGAAGAACGCCGGTAATGACAATACCTATGATGGCCAGAAGGGCGGGCCCCTGACTGATATTTCCGATTGTCACCAGCGTAGAAGAAGATTCTACTACGATTTGGGAGCCCTGCAGACCGATGAAGGCTATGAACAGACCTATTCCGGCACCGATGGCATTCTTGAGACTTGCAGGAATGGAATTCACAATATGCGTTCTTGCCTTGGTGGCGGAAAGCACAATGAAGATGATTCCTTCTATCAGCACGGCAGTGAGCGCAAACTGCCAGGTCTGATGCATGGATATGCAGACGGTATAGACAAAGAATGCATTCATACCCATTCCTGGAGCGAGCGCGAAGGGCTTTTTTGCATAAAAAGCCATTACGAGAGTGGAAACCACTGCGGCCAGAGCCGTTGCTGTAAACACCGCGCCTTTCGGCATATCGGGAAGCGCGCCGAATATCATAGGATTGACGGCGAGGATATAAGCCATCGTCAGAAAGGTCGAGAAACCGGCCACAAATTCTGTCCTGATTTTATGCGTTCCAGAAGTGAATCCGAACGCTTTGTTTAAAATGTTTGCCATATTGCTTTATATTCGAAAATGCAAATTTATAAAAACTGCCGGATTATTGCTACGTTCGTACAGACGCGAATCATTCGCGGGTGTTCAAAACGGATGTTACGAAAAATAGTTGAAAATTTTTACTACTTTGCGATACAAGGTATTAAAAAAATAATATATCTTTGCATTGGAAAATATTTTGCAAAATGTACAAAACAACTGAAATAGGTCTGGACGGCAAATGCTTCACGCTGAATGACAATGCGTTCCAATGTTTGAACGAATACCTTGATGACTTCCGTGCAAAACTTCCCGATGACCAGAAAGAGGAAGTGATGCCTGAAATCGAGGCAAGGATTGCCGAACTTTTCGGGGAACGGGCTAAAGGCACGGTCATTGACCTGGCCGCCGTCGAGACAATAATAGAATCCTTGGGATGGCCCGACGGCTCTCCCGTAGAAAAGGAAAACAGTAACAACCATCAAAATACAAACAAGAAAATGAGCGAACCGAGAAAACTTTTCCGCAATGCGGATGACAAGAAAATCGCCGGTGTATGCAGCGGCCTTGCAGCATTTTTCAGCATAGACGTGACAATCCTCAGAATCATATTCCTTGCCGGCATCCTCTTCGGGGCCGTAAGTTTCTGGATATATGTGGTGATATGGATTGTCGCTCCCATCGCCGACACCCCCGCCAAGAAATGCCAGATGATGGGTCTTCCCGTAACCGCGGAGAATATGGCGAAATTCTCATAACTGCCCGATATGGAAGTGATTACAGACAATTCACGGTCCCAGATGAGGAAAGGAGTGCTGGAGTACTGCATCCTCAGTGTCCTTGACAGGAAGGAGTCCTACGCCTCCTCCCTCATTGAGGAACTGAAGGCGGCCAATATGATAGTGGTGGAGGGTACAATCTATCCGCTGCTCATCAGGCTGAAGAATCAGGGAGTCCTCTCGTACCGATGGGAAGAGTCTACCCAAGGCCCTCCCCGGAAATATTACTGCATCACGGAAAGGGGCAGAATGGTGCTCCAGCAGATGGACATCGAATGGAAAGAAATGGTAAAAACAATAGAAACTCTCAGGAAATGAATAATTTGCAAAAAGTAAGCATAGGGTGTTGTCCCTTCTCTATGGACATTCAGGCCTACGAGATAGTGGACAACTATCTCAAGGAACTGGGAACTTTCTACAAAAACCGACCGGAAGGGAAGGAGATTCTGGAGGGCATAGAGGAGAGAATGGCCGAACTCTTTCTGGAGAAATGCGGGGAGTCCGGAGTCGTTGACGTGAGAGTGGTGGAAGAGACTCTGGAAATTCTCGGAAAGCCTGACCAGATTGAGGAAGAGAGTTCCGAGGAGAATGCAGAGGAGAATACAAGTTCCCCGGAAGAGGAAGGAAAACAGGTGAAGAAACTGTATCGGGACCTTGACAACAAGATGATGGGAGGTGTCCTTGCCGGAGTCTCCGCATATTTCAAGGTGGACATTACGGCAGTCAGGGTTCTCTTCATTCTTCTATGCATAGCGCTGATATATGTCGGCAAAAGGACTGCTGACGAAGTGGGCCTGTTCCTGCCGATAGTTTATGCGGTGATGTGGCTCTGTATGCCGGCCGCCCGTACGGTCAAGGAAAAGTTGAAACTTCACGGTGAGAAAGGAACCGTGGGCGAGATAGAGAGAAACGTGGAGGACGGGACTGCGGAGTACCGTGTACAACAGTCAAACTCCTCCGAATTCTGGCGTGTCCTGTTGAGGATTTTCGGAGTTTTCATAGGTATAGGACTGATTGTGACAAGCGTATCCATACTGGTCGGACTCGGTCTGGTCATCATTCCCGGTGAATTTCTGGTTTCGGATTTCATTGGGACCTGGAACGGCTTTGTGGCAGAATATCCCCGTATTCTCCCGGTGGTATCGCCCTTCTTTGCCAAACTGGACCTTGCCCTGATAATATTTCTCCCGCTGTTGGGAATGATTTACGGAGGGTTGCAACTCATCTTTGATTTCAAGAGTCCGAAATGGCACCCGGGACTTGTGCTGTTCCTCCTGTGGATTGGTACGATTATGGCTTTCCTTATCTGGGTGGCAGTCAGCGTATTTTAAGAAACTGTTTTGAAATGATTATCGAACTGAAAAATATCAACAAGACCTACACGGGCAACCAGCCTCTCCACGTGCTGAAGGGGATTGACCTGGAGGTTGAAAAAGGGGAGTTCATCTCGATTCTCGGAGCGTCCGGTTCCGGGAAGAGTACTCTGCTGAACATTTTGGGAATTCTTGACACTTACGATACGGGAGAGTATCATCTTGCAGGAAGACTAATCAAGGGCCTGAGCGAACGGGATGCCGCGGCATACCGCAACACCTTGATAGGGTTTGTGTTCCAGTCTTTCAATCTGATAAATTTCAAGACAGCGGTGGAGAACGTGGAACTGCCCCTCTTCTATCAGGGGGTGAGCCGCCGCAAGAGGCACGCACTTGCTCTGGAATATCTCGACAAGATGGGTCTTCTGGACTGGGCGGAGCATTATCCCAATGAGATGTCAGGCGGGCAGAAGCAGAGAGTGGCCATCGCCCGTGCCCTGATAACCCATCCCCAGCTGATTCTGGCGGACGAGCCGACAGGAGCGCTTGATTCCAGGACCTCGGAGGAGGTGATGAATCTGCTGGCCTCTTTGAACAAGGAGGAGAACGTGACTCTCGTAGTGGTGACGCATGACCTCAAGGTGGCCTCCAAGGCACAGAGAAGCATACACATATCTGACGGAGTGATAGACAAGTAGTACGATGCACGACCTTTTTGTTGAAATATGGGAGTCCCTGCGCCGCAACAAGTTGCGCACTGTGCTCACCGGATTCGCCGTTTCCTGGGGAATCTTTATGCTGATTGTGCTGCTGGGAGCGGGCAACGGGCTGCTCAACGCCTTTATGGATGACAGCGACTGGTTCGCCTCCAACTCGATGAGGCTTTTCGGAGGCTATACCTCCAAGCCGTACGGAGGGTATCAGACAAACCGCAGGATAAAGTTGACCGCCGATGATATGGAGACCTTGAAAAACAGTGTCACAGGGGATTATATCGACGATATGACCACTCAGGTCAACAAGGGCGGCCTGACGATGTCGCTTGGAGACCATTATCTGAACAATGTCAGTATGCAGGGTGTCTATCCGTCGACGCTTGAGATGGACAAACTGAATCTTCTCTGCGGAAGATACCTCAACGACAGGGACATCACTCTTCAGAGGAAGGTGATTGTCATCAACAGCCGTGAGGCGGAATCTCTTCTCGGCGGCCGGACTGACTATGAAAGGCTGATTGGGAAACAGGTGAGGGTGGACAGTCTCTCCTTCAAGATAGTCGGAATCCTGAAGGCGGACAGCGATACCTGGAACAGCAATGTGGATGTCCCTTACTCCACCCTCCGCACAATCTACAATATGGGAGAGGAGGTGAACCAGATTACATTCACCTTCCACGGCCTGCCGACGAAAGAGGATAACGAAATGTTCGAGACGCAGATAAAGACAGTCCTGAACAACGCCCACCACGCCGCTCTCGACGATGACGGCACCATCTGGATATGGAACCGCTTCACCCAGCATCTTCAGATGGAGACAGGCGCCGGAATATTGAGGACCGCGCTTTGGGTGATAGGCCTGCTGACACTGCTCAGCGGAATAACGGGAGTGAGCAACATAATGCTGATAACAGTCAAGGAGAGGACTCACGAATTCGGAATCCGGAAGGCCATCGGTGCCAGACCCTGGTCGGTAGTGAAACTTATCATAGCCGAGAGCGTGACGATAACCATCGCCTTCGGGTATATTGGAATGATACTGGGGCTTGTGGCCTGCGAGATTATGGATGCCACGGTCGGGCAGTCTTCCGTGTCGGTGTTCAATGAATCTATGAGAGTGTTTGTAAACCCTACCGTAGGTATATGGACGGCTGTCGGCGCAACCGTGGTGCTGGTGGTTGCCGGCACGATAGCGGGTCTTGTCCCCGCTGTGAAGGCATCCCGGGTAAAACCCATTGAAGCTTTGAATGCGAATTAGTTATGAAATTGTTCAGATTTGATATTGACTCTTTCCGCGAAATCGTGGATGCTCTGATGAGAAACCGGAGCAGGAGCCTGCTCACAGGGTTCGGAATCTTCTGGGGCCTGTTTATGTTGCTCTTCCTGATTGGCGGAGGAAACGCATTGAGGTCGAAGATGATGGAGAATTTCGACGGATTTGCCACCAATACCGTTGTTGTCGGCGCTTCAAAGACGACAAAGCCATACAAAGGATTTCAGACAGGGCGCTATTGGGATATGACTTACAAGGACGTGGAGAGAATCAGAATGATGGTGCCTGAGCTGGAAATCGTCTCTCCAATGATTCACAACTGGAATTTGAACACCGTTTATGGTGACAGGTCCTATTCCGCAAGCATAAAGGGAGTGGAGTCGGAGCATAATTTGATAGAGATTCCTTCCATAAAATACGGACGTATGCTGAATTCCGTGGATGTCTCTGCTGAAAGGAAGGTATGTGTCCTTGGGAAAAGAGTATATGAGGCACTTTTCCCTGAAGGAGGCGACCCCTGCGGGAAATATGTCCAGATGGGGTCTGTTTTTCTGCGTGTCGTGGGGGTGGATGTCTCCACAGGCAATATGAGCATCAACGGGCAGGCTTCCGAAACAATCACTATCCCCATAACAGTGGCGGCCAATATCTTCCAGAGAGGTAACACTGTGGACGTCATAAGCACCATTGCTGTACCGGGGACGGATATGGACTGTCTTCAGACGAAACTCAGGAAAGTTCTTTCCGATGCCCATCTGTTCGATCCGACCGACAAGGATGCGATGTTTTTCGCAAATACTCAGGAACTTTTCAGCATCATTGACAATCTCTTCAAGGGGATAAAACTTCTGATTTGGATTGTCGGAATCGGCACCCTTCTGGCGGGAGCCATCGGGGTGAGCAACATAATGATGGTGACAGTCCGCGAGAGGACCATCGAAATCGGCATCAGACGGGCCATCGGGGCACTCCCGAGCGAGATTCTGTTCCAGATAATGGGAGAGAGCGTCACTCTGACCCTTCTGGCCGGATGCGGGGGCATTGTTTTCAGCATACTCCTGCTGCAACTTCTGGAGAAAGCCACCGGAACGCTCTTCTTCCTGAGTTTCTGGACTGCAGTCACGGCGTTTGCCCTGCTTGCCTTACTTGGGATGATAGCCGGCCTTGCTCCGACGGCAAGAGCAATGAAAATCAAGCCGGTGGATGCTATGAGAGACGAATAATAACAAAAATCCAAAAATATGAAAAAGTATTTCAAGTACATCATTTTCGCATTGATTGCGGTATTTGTAGTGGGAACCTTCGTCTTCCTCTATCAGAAGACGCGCCCGCAGGAAGTCAAGTATCAGAACCTTGACGTAAAAATCTCGGATATAAGACGCACGTCTGTCGTGACCGGGAAAATCGCTCCCCGCAACGAGGTCAACATCAAACCCCAGATCAACGGAATTATCGCAGAACTCTACAAAGAGGCCGGCCAGACAGTTGAAAAAGGGGAGGTCATCGCAAAATTGACAGTGATTCCGGAGATGTCCTCGCTGAGCAATGCACAGAGCCGTGTCCGTCTTGCCGACATCAATCTGAAACAGGCAAAGACAGACCTTGACAGGGAGCAGGAACTTTATTCCAAGAAGCTGGTGAGTGCCGAGGAATATGACAAGGTGCTGCAGGCCTACAATCAGGCCAAGGAGGAACGGGCTGCGGCGCAGGATGTCCTGGAAGTTATCAGGGATGGCGTTTCTTCATCGAATGCCAAGTCATCCTCGACTCTCGTGCGCTCCACCATCAGCGGACTTATCCTTGATGTTCCCGTAAAAGTGGGTAACTCCGTGATTCAGGCAAATACGATGAACGACGGTACGACTGTCGCGACAGTGGCGAATATGAATGACCTTATCTTTGACGGGCAGATTGACGAGACGGAGGTGGGGATGCTTTCCGAGGGGATGAATGTGGTGATTACCATCGGAGCCCTGCAGAATTATTCCTTCGAGGCTGTCCTTGAGTACATCTCACCGAAGGCCGTTGAGAAAAACGGAGCGAATCAGTTCCAGATAAAGGCCGCTGTCAAACCTCAGGAGGGAAGCACCATCCGCTCAGGCTACAGTGCCAATGCGGAGATTGTTCTCCAACAGGCGGATTCGGTGGTTTCCATCCCGGAGAGCGCATTGGAATTCAGGGGTGACAGCACCTTTGTCCACATTTTGAAAGCCGACGGTTCGTATGAGGAGACCGCCATCGAGACAGGTGTCAGTGACGGAGTGAACATCGAGGTCAAGAGCGGCATTGACACAACTGTAAAACTTCGTGGTCCGAAAATCATAAATGAGAAATTATGAAAAAATTAACGGTTCTGGCACTCTCTCTTCTGCCTGTGCTGACATTCGGGCAGAGCGCGTGGACACTCAAGGAGTGCATCGACTATGCAGTAGAGAACAATATCACCGTCAAGCAGAGTGCTCTCCAGGTGCAGCAGCGGGACGTGGAACTCAGCACAGCGAAAAACAGTATGCTGCCTTCCCTGTCGGCAAGCGGATCGCAGAATTTCTCCTTCGGGCGAGGCCTGACAGCGGACAATACCTACGCGAACACGAATACTACCAACACCTCCTTCAATCTGGGGGCCAGTATGCCTCTGTTTGAAGGGTTGAGAATAAAGAACAATATCACTCTGAGCGAACTGAACCTGAAGGCCGCGACGGAGGATCTGGCAAAGGCGAAGGATGACATCCGCACGGCAGTGGCCGCAGCATTTGTCCAGGTGCTTTACAATAACGAAATCCTCGGAGTTGCCCGTAGGCAGGTGGAAATCGACAGCCTGCAGGTGGAACGGCTGGAGGCGATGGCCAGCAGCGGAAAGGCATCTCCTTCGGAAGTCTCGGCACAGAAGTCCGCTCTTGCCCAGAGCCGACTGACATACGTGCAGGGGGAAGGCAGATTGAAGACATCCCTTCTTGACCTTACACAGCTTCTTGAGTTGCCATCTGCGGAGGGATTTCAGGTGGTTGTGCCCGATGCATCACAACTCGAGATCCGGTTTATTGAGGACCCTGAGGTAATCTACGAGACAGCGCTGGGCATAAAGCCTCAGATTCAGTCCGAAAAGTTGAGGCTTGAGGCTGCCGATGCTTCCATCCGGATAGCGAGGGCGAACTATTATCCTTCCCTGTCACTGAGCGGAGGTCTGGGTACCAACTTCTATACTAACAACTTGAATCCGAGCAAGGCCTTTTTCGAGCAGCTCGGAAACAACTTCAGCCAGTATGTGGGACTCTCTCTCAACATCCCCATCTTCCAGAAATTCAGCGTGCGCAACAACGTCCGTTCCGCAAAAATCTCTTTCACCCGGCAGCAACTGCAGCTGGAAAACAGCAGGAAGACATTATACAAGGAGATACAGCAGGCTCATACCAATGCCGTGACTTCCCGCAGCAAATATACGGGCAGTGAAGCCGCGGCGGTTGCCGCAAAGGAGGCTTTCGAGCTGATGGAGGCAAAATACGAGAACGGCAAGGCCAATTTCACAGAATTCAATGCTTCCAAGGCGCAGTATCTCGAAGCCGAGTCGAATCTTACACAAGCCAGATACGAATATCTTTACCAGATGAAACTGCTGGAGTTCTATCAGGGAAAAGAGTTGTCCTTGTGAGACAGAAGAAACCGGGAGGCCGACTGAAATCTTCAGCCGGCCTCCATAGTTATGATCTATATGTCTGAATTATTCTCCTGCGGGAGTACCGACGGGGAATTCAGGAATTCCTTCTGCGGGAACAGTCTGCTCAATCTGGGATTTGACATTTGTGCTGCGGACACTCTTCTCGGGAATCACGAAAGTGGCCACTACGCAGAGAACGAGGATGGTGCAGGCGAGAGTCCAGGTGGTCTTTTCAAGGAAATCGGCTGTCTGGCGTACACCGAAAGTCTGGTTGCCGGCTGCGAAATTTGCTGCCAATCCGCCGCCCTTGGAGTTCTGAAGAAGAACGACGAGGGTAAGCAAGATACTGGCAATCACTATGATGATAGAAATTGTAATGTAAACGGCTTGCATAATTAAAATTATTATTTGTTTTTTAAATTCTCAATGAGGGTCACAAAGTAAGCACTTTTTTCCGGATATAACAAAATAAGTTTTTCGTAAATCTCTATGGCTTTGTCGAAAAGGCCCTGTTGGACATATATGTCGGCGAGAGTTTCGGTGAAGATTCCAGTATCTTCCTGATTCTCCTGCTCGGGAAGAGGATTGAAAGGCCCTTCATTCTCCATCATACCGAACTGGCGGAAATTGATTGTAGAAAAGGCAAGGCCCTGTTTCTCAAGCTCATCAAAATCCTCCTTGCCGAAATAATCCCCACCGTTGCCGGGGCGTGAACAGGAATTTCCGGACTCTTCTTTTTTGTGGGCCGCTATGAAATCTTCAAGAGAGGGAAGAAACAGAGTATGGGAAGAAGCTGCTCTGACAAGAGACTCCCTGTCGAGTTCCGCACCTGCTGTCTGAAGGATATAAGCCGCTCTGGCCGCAGTGAACCACGGATATTCTTCCAACAGAGCCTTGAGCTCTTCGCGGCTTTTGTCCATCAGCTTTACCATTGGGCGACGGTTGCGTTGAAGATATCCTCCACAAGTTTTTCCACGATTGCGTCGCAGAGAGTGGCTTCCACCATATCGAGGGAGTTCTGGGAGTCATAATCCTCGTATGCGGCGAAGGACTGTTCCAAGTCATCTTCCGGATGCTTGACATTGGTGAACTTGATTTTTACGGTGACTGTCAAGCGGTTCAAAGCTGCAACCTCCTGTGCGGTGATTGCCGCGGCGCGTACGTCATACGACTCGATTGTGGCGGTGATGTTGAGGTCTCCCTCTTCCTCGACAGCTTCGAGTTTGGTCATCTTCCTGAACTTGTCGTTGAGGGATTCTGTAAGCTGGTTTGCAAGAAGAGGATTGGTCTTGAGGGCCTTGTTTTCGACTGGTTCGATGCAGATGGTATGGACGTCAGGCTGGATTGAGGTTCCGCTGAAGGAGTAGATACCGCATCCGGACACCGATGCGAACAGCGTGACAAGGTACAGTATGGGGAGGATTCTTTTCATCTATTGTTCCATTTCCTTGATTTTCCTGTACAGGGTACGCTCCGATATGCCGAGTTCCTTTGCGGCATCCTTGCGGCGGCCTCCGTGTTTCTCCAGAGCCTTGCGGATGAGGTCGTGACTGACGGTCTGGATGGAGAAGTTCTGAGTCTCCTCCACACTGCTGATCTCTTCGGTGTGAATCATCAGCTGCGGCTGCCTGACAATCGGGGCGGGCGTGCCGCTTTCAATCTGTTCCTTCAGCATATCGACCTCCTGCCTGAGCTGGAAGAGTATCTTGAAGATTATGTCACGGTCGCTAAGATAGTCCGCTCCGGCCTCCGAAGACTTGACAGGCAGTTTCTCGCTCTTGTCCGCAGGGAGATAGGTGGCCAGCACCTCAGCGGAGATGAGCCGGTTGTGCTCCAACACGGAAATTTGCTCCGCTACGCTCTTGAGTTGGCGGACATTGCCGGGCCAGCGGTAGGCTTCCAGCAATTCCACCGCTTCAGGGGTGAGTTTTATGGTGGGGGTGACGTATTTGTCCGCAAAATCCAGCGCGAATTTCCTGAAAAGCAGGTGTATATCCTCTTTCCTCTCTCTAAGGGGAGGGATGTTGATGGGGACGGTGTTCAGCCTGTAGTAGAGGTCTTCGCGGAATTTTCCGGCGGCGATGGCTTTTCTCAGGTTGATGTTGGTCGCCGCGATGACGCGGACATTTGTCTTCTGTACCTTGGAGGAGCCTACCTTTATGAATTCTCCCGTTTGGAGGACTCGCAGCAGTCTGACCTGGGTGGACAGGGGCAGTTCCGCCACCTCGTCGAGGAACAGGGTGCCGCCGTCCGCCTCCTCAAAGTATCCCTTGCGGGTCTCGATGGCGCCGGTGAAGGAGCCTTTTTCGTGACCGAAAAGTTCTGAGTCTATGGTTCCTTCGGGGATGGCTCCGCAGTTGACGGCTATGTAGTCGTTATGTTTTCTCGGACTGTTGTGATGGATTACCTGGGGGATGACCTCCTTTCCCACGCCGCTTTCTCCTGTGACCAGCACGGAAAGGTCGGTGCCGGCAACCTGAAAGGCCACCTCAATGGCACGGTCAAGCTCGGCATTGTTTCCGATGATTCCGAAGCGCTGTTTTATCTGTGACAGATCCATTATTACCGAATACAAATTTAGACAATCAGACGGAATTTCCAGCAACTTCTGAAAATTCCGCCTTCTGGTACCCGGAGCCGGGGTCGAACCGGCACAGCCTCGCGGCCACTGGTGTTTGAGACCAGCGCGTCTACCGATTCCGCCATCCGGGCATCGTAGAGGATGCAAAGGTATTAAAAAATTAACACTATGCAAAAAAAGAGAAAGACAGGCGAAAAATCCCGGGAAAAAGGTATATTTGTGATGATGAGTCAGAAACTTTACACGAAAATAGACGAATTGGTCGAACTGCCTTCGCCCGATGAGAACGGAATCATATCACGATATGTATTCCAGTATATAGATTTCAAAAAGGCCCCGCAGTATGTGGCGGCAAAGCACGTTTTTTCGGACTGCTGCTTTATGGGCTGCATCATTCCCACGGAGATGGAGGGGGAAATCGGGCAGGACTGTCTCATTTTCCCCAAGATGGGAAAACTCTATCAGGCCTTTGCTACAAAACTCTATTCCGGGGAGACCCTCTACAGCGGCTATGACCCGTCCGATGAGGAGAGCTATAAAACCTGCTTTGACTTCCAGGTCTATACAGACTATATGGAGAAGGGAAAGCGGTGCAGCGACCTGATTGAAACTCTTGCAAGATCCCTGCACGACAGGGCCATCAGCGACGCGATGAATACTTTCCTGAGCCATTTCGACGAAAAGCAGATGGTTGCCGTAATGGGCGGACATTCCCTTCTGAGGACTGACAGCTCTTTCCGACAGGTGGCCCTCATCAGCAAGAGTCTGACCGAATTGGGGAAGGTGATGGCCTCGGGCGGCGGCCCGGGGGCGATGGAAGCCACTCATTTCGGTGCCTGGATGGCAGGAAGGAGCACCGCCGAATTCGACAAGGCCCTCGAAGTTCTGAAAGTTGCCCCCTCATTCAGGGACCCGGGATGGCTCCGCACCGCATTCGAAGTGATGGCGGCATATCCTCAGACAACTTTCAGAAGTCTGGGTATTCCCACCTGGTTCTACGGGCACGAACCCTCCACCCCGTTCGCCACGGATATTGCAAAATACTTTATGAACAGTCTGCGGGAGGATCTTCTCCTTTCAATCTCGAGAGGAGGGGTGATATTCTCCTCCGGTTCTGCGGGCACGCTTCAGGAGGTGTTCCAGGATGCGGCCCTGAACCACTATGAGTCAGTGGGACAGCCGGGGCCGATGATATTCCTCGGCACGGACTATTATACAAAGGAAGTTCCCATTTACCCGTTGCTTGAAAGCCTTCACGAAAACGGGACATACAAAGGGCTCCTGCTTTCTATAACCGACAGCAACGAAGAGGTAATCAACACTATTTTATCGTTTTCAGAGTGATTATGAAAAAACTGTTTATCCTTGCCATTTCATTGACAATATGGTTTGGCGCGATGGCGCAAGACGAAGAATATCAGGGGCTGGAATGTACCAGCGTCGTAGCCGGAAGGCTGGCCACAACAGACGGTTCGGTGATAACTTCGCATACCTGTGACGGCTGGTCCCATACGTGGGTGAACTATGTCCCCGCCGCGGACCATCAGGCCGGGGAGACCACCTGGATAAGGAAGAACTGGCGGAAAACGAAATACGTGACCGATACCGCAGGGGTACAATATATTATGGAAATCCCTCAGGTGGCCCATACCTATTCCTATCTGAATACAGGCTATCCGTCCCTGAATGAGAAACAGGTTGGAATCGGCGAAACCACTTTCACCGGGCCGGACACCCTGATAAATCCCAAGTCTCCCATCCTCATCGAGGAGCTGTGCCGGCTGGCGTTGGAAAGATGTTCCACCGCACGGGAAGCTGTTCTTCTGATGGGCGCCATCGCAGAGGAATACGGATATGGTGACGGAGGAGAATGCCTCACTGTGGCCGACAAGAATGAAGTGTGGTTCTTTGAGATTACGGGAGTCGGCAAGACAAGGACGGGTGCGGCCTGGGTGGCCCAAAGGGTTCCGGATGATGAAATTGCCGTTTCGGCCAATCTCCCGCGCATCGGGAAAATCAACAGGAAGGACAGGAAGAATTACCTCGCGTCCGACAATGTGGAGCAGGTGGCCCGCGAAAACGGCCTCTGGAATGGAGAAGGGGATTTCATCTACTGGAAGGCTTTCAATTCATCATACGGAAAAGGGAGAAATTTCCGGGAACGTGAATACCGCGTCCTCACCTCCTTCGCCCCGTCTCTCGGACTCTCTTTTGACGAACCCCAAATGCCTTTCAGCGTAAAGCCCGACTCCCTTGTGAGTGTGCGCGACGTGATGGCAATCCTGCGTGACACCTATGAAGGTACACCGTTCGATATGTGCCGCAACGTCCTGATGGAGATTCCGGCCAAGGATACCGTTCCTGCTCATAAGGTCATCAGCCCGGTGGCCAACCCCTGGCTTACCACGACTATGAGAAACACTCTCAACACCATAGCTCCCGGCACGGTGGAGTTCTCCAGAACGCTGGCTGTGGCCTGGTGCTCCTATTCGACCGTCATCCAACTTCGCAATTATCTTCCCGACGAGATTGGCGGCATCTGCTGGTACGCCGTGGATAATCCCGCCCAGAGTCCGCGTATTCCCCTTTTCAGCGGAGGCGCTGTCCTGCCCGGAGCATTCTTCAACTGCGGGCAGCGGCAATACGTCCCCGACTGTGTGTTGTGGCAGTTCAGGCGGGCCAACAAACTCGCCACGCTGGCCTGGCAGGAAACCAAAAAGGAATTCACGGAGAATGTCCTGGAGATGGAAGATATGACCTTCGGGGCTTTGCGTGAACTTGAGGGCAGATATTCCGCCGCCCCTGATTGGGAGAAGCGTGCCCTGCTGGACACCTTCACTTCCGACATATATTCAAGATGTGCCGCCCGCTGGAACGAACTCGAAGCCAAATATTGGCTCAAGTTCGGAAGAGGTTTCTAAATTAAAAAAGCTGGAATTCCCTGATTCCGCAAAGCCAGCTTAGGTCTTCGGCGACCAGTCTCCAGTGGCGCGCCTTGACAGGGTCAAACGTCCCTTTCCAGTCTCCGTCAGGACTGCTGACACTCGCCGCCTCCTTCCACTGACCGTGTTCCTTGTATTCCAGACGCAGTGTGCCGAATTTTTCGGCTGATTCAAGTTGGACTTCGAATGACGATACCTCTTTCCTGCCGCCAAGATCGACTTCCAACGTGGCGCAATCCATGAAGAAATCTCCGTTTCCCGGGTCCTGATGGTGAATCAGCTTGCCATAGGCGTCCGTTTCCTCGATTGAATGACGGCGCCCCGGGTACCAGACAGTGTTCCAGAAATCATCCACAATGGACTGCGGGCAGTGCATATATTCGAAACTCATCGCCGTAGAAGCCTTGACAGGCTTTTTGTATGCAAGTGAACCGCTGGTCGAGAAAGGGTCCAACGGGGTCTTCACAGGTTTTGCAAGAGACAGTTTTATGGTCACCAGCGGCTTGCCTGCATATCCGTCGGGTATGTCGAAGGTTATCGAGCCCTTGTTTTCGGTGAACCCGATTTCCTTGCCGTCAATGCTTGCTGAATTGACCTTGATGGAATTGGAATATGGGAGGGTGATGTCTGCACCCTCTTTCAGCACAAGATATGCATCCCTGCCCCTTGCCGTGGAGACATAGCTGCCGGTCGGCTTCCAGGGTCCGCAGTGTGTGCCGTAGAGAATGCCTTCGCGGGAGCGGAACCAGTCGCCCACTTCGGCAAGTCTGTCAATGTATGCCGGAGGGATGACTCCGAGAGAATCGGGACCTACGTTCATAAGCATATTGCCGTTGCCGCCCGCGGAGCTGAGAGTCTCCCAAATAAGATCCTCTGCCGGACGCGGAGGGTCGTTGTACCGTATCGACCACTGGCGGCTGCCGGATGATGTCGAGCAGGTCTCCCAGGGTACCTCTCCATAGGACCCGGCCACCTGCTCCGGAGTCGCATACATTCCGCAGGAGCCCACATAGCAGGATGATTCGTGGCTGGTGAGGGGGTAAAGGCGGTTGTTCATAATGATGTCCGGGGCGATTCCCCGCACATAGTCGAATATCACCTGAGGCTGAACGGGACAGGGATGTCCCTCGTAATCGAACCAGAGCAGGTCAATCTTGCCGTAATTGGTGAGTATCTCCTTCAGCTGGGTCTTCATCTTCTCTATGTAGAGATTGTTGAGTTCCGGGTCGGCGTTTGAGCAGTTGACGTCATCCCACTGCCGTATCGACCAGTACCAGCCGATACGCATTCCCCGCTCGTGAGCGGCATCCGCAAGCTGTTTGAGGACATCCTTGCCATAACGGGTGTTCATTATGTTGTGCTCCGTCGTCTTCGTGTCCCACAGGCAGAATCCGTCGTGATGCTTTGCAGTCAGGACTATATATTTCATACCCGCCTTTTCGGCCGCATCTATCCACGCGTTGGCATCAAAGTTCACGGGATTGAATCTCAACGCCAGGGAATCATATCTTTCCGAACCGAAACTTTCTCTCGGCCAGCTGATTTCCATACCTTCCAAGGTTGAAATCCCCCAGTGGACGAACATACCGTAGCGTGCCTCCTCCCACCATTGAAGTTGTTTGGAAAAATCGGGGCCTGACGGTTTCTGGGAACACGACGTCAGGAGCATTGCGGAAACAATGGAAAACAGTACCGTTTTTTTCATAAGGATTGCTTTTGCGCAAGTTATCGAAAATAAACCTTTTGCACAAATTTATCTCATATAATGTAATTCGGGGCCCGACATGGCCGAGGTGAGAAAATGGCACACCCACGAGTGACTCGCGTTCGCGCAACATTCGCGTGGACGGATGGACACAACGTAAGCGTTTTGAAGGCGTGAACGAACTAAGTTTGGTCGTCACTGAAAAATTATGATCTGATTTCTCCTGACGTAGTTACGGCTCAATTTATATTAAATAATGGCTCATTTTGCTATAATTTGAGCCGAAAATTACTATCTTTGAGCCGAAACAGATTCTAAACAATATGAACAGCCTGTATTTAAACATCCTCAGATATCTCCAGTACCACCCCGAATCTTCTCGGTCTGAGATTATGGAAGGCATCGGGACCGATGCCAGCCCCGCCAGTGTCAAGAGAAGAATGGCAGATGCTGTTACGGCAGGAGATGCCATAGTGGTTGGGGCAGGTCGCGCTACGAAGTTCAAACTGACTGAAAGGGCGCTGCTCCTGATGCCTTTCGATATAGATACCTATTTCCGGAAAGAAGTCGATGAACGGGAAATCCACGGGTCATACAATTTTGAGCTCATTTCTGATCTTCTGCCCAAGGTGGAGATATTTACAAAAGAGGAGATAGTCACTCTGAATGCCGCTCAGCAGCGGTTTTGTAAGAATCTATCTGAGTTGACCGACAATGAGTACCGAAAGGAGATGGAGCGTCTGGGTATTGACCTGAGCTGGAAATCGTCCCAGATAGAAGGCAACACCTATACGCTTCTGGAAACCGAACGTCTTCTCAAGGAGAAGATAACCGCGTCCGGGAAGACACAGGAGGAGGCGATAATGCTTCTTAACCATAAGGATGCCCTGAAGTTCGTACTCGACAATCCGGATTACTTGAGCAATCTCACCATTCACGGGATAGAGGACATTCATTCCATCCTTACAAAAGAACTGGACGTTGACAAGGGGCTTCGTCATCGCAGGGTCGGAATCACCGGAACCAAGTACTCTCCACTGGATAATCAGTTTCAGATTGAGGATGCGCTGAAAGCGATGTGTGACCTGATAAACGGCAAGGAGAACTGTTTCGAGAAAGCTCTGCTGGCAATTCTGTTGCTGTCATATATACAGCCGTTCTCGGACGGGAACAAGCGTACGGCAAGAATTACCGGCAATGCGCTTCTCATCTCCGGAGGATATTGTCCGATGTCGTTCAGGAGTGTCGATTCGATTGACTACAAAAAAGCTATGCTGATATTCTATGAGCAGAATAACATTTCCGCATTCAAGAAGATATTCATAGACCAGTATCTCTTTGCCGTAGAAAGTTACTTTTAAGCTTACGTCTTAACATCGTTCGATGACGGAAAACGCACTCAGGAATACGAAAGCAAAAGCTTACGTTCCTTGTTCATCTGTCCGTATGGATGAACGCTGCACGCGTAAATATGGCCATCCTCAATTTTGGGTGGTGGGATAGTCATCCTTCAAAAAGTTAATCGCTTAATAATCAATGACTAACGTTTTGCGGCGATGGCTATCCTCCTCGAAAAAAGAGGGATAGCCATCGAGAGAACGGGGAGGGGTGCGAAAAGTTTTACATTTCTCACGACAACTCGTGAGCGTAATTCCGGTAATTCCATAAGTGCGGTTTTTGCAAATACAACAATTTGCACTGCAAACTGTGCATTCTACCCGTTCGGCCAGAGGTTGAACGCATATGCTGAGGATGAAAACGTAATGGGATATCAGTACCTGTGTTATAGATCCTGTTTCAGTCTTCAATTGTTACTCGCGGCTCAAGCAACAGGGCTTTGGCCGCCGGATCGTTGCGTGATGTTATACAGGTATGTCGCATTGGGATGGAAGCGGAGGTTCTCGTCCAGCGTGCCCCAATGCTTATGGGCATAACGCTTCTTTCCGTCCTCGCCGATGGTGAACGGTTGGGTGGAAGCGTATCTGTGAGTTCCGTTGACGTGGATCTGCATCTTGTAAATGGTGTCTGACTTGACCGGTCTGCCTGTTCTCATTGCCGCTGTATTTATGAGTACAAATGTATTCTAATAAATAACGAGAGATACAAGGGCTTTGTGATTTATTTTCAGCGTATTATGAATTTTTAGTACAAAAGTTTGAAAAACTCAGATTATTTCCAGATGAATCGGTAGTTGAAGCGACGGTTAGGAGCGGTGTCACCTGTCGTGCAGATGGAGATGATGTCGTTGCTGTCTGCGGCATTGTCGGACCATTTGAAATCGAAAGTGACATCCTTGGAGCCCTTGATGCCGAGATCCTTGCGAGGGATTGCAAGCTCTATCTGTTTCTTCCCGGCAGCGTAGGCTGTCTGGCAGACAGGTTCGCTCCAGTCACCCTTCTTGCTGTCATATTTCAGAAGCTGGCTCTTTCCGTCAGGAGTGTTGACGACCATGAAGTCATAGCCGTTGCATCCGGTCTTCCCGTTCCGGTCGATGTCGATGAAGAGGAGCATCCAGTTCGGATCCGATGCAGGGGACAGGGCATTAGATGTCTCAACATAGAAATAGACATTCTTCTTGTCAAGAGCGACTTTCGAGAGGACAATGTCGTTGCGGCCGCTGTTGTCGATGTAGTGATTGTCGCCGTAGCCGTCATGGTCGCGGTGTGCGATGTCGCAGCGGGTGTCCTTGTACTCGACTCCGACATTGTTCCACTGTGCGAAGTCTCCGTCGATCTGCATTGTAGTAAGTCCTTGGTTGACAGGAATTTCCCTTACGCCTTTGTAGCGGCGGATGTTCTCGACCATCTGCATGTAGTAGTTGTCGGTCCAGCCTCCCTTCATAGGGGCGATGGTGCGGTTGAACTCAGCGTTGTACTGGTCGACGAAATAGTACTTGCTGCCTTTTCGTCCGAGGAAATCGATCTTGTACTCTGCCTGGCCTGAAGGATCCTTCCCGTTGCGGTACTTGCCGGCGGTCCACTCGTTCCAGTCGTTGAGGTAGATGAAATCAGGATCAACCTTGACGGCCTCGTCCCAGCGGTCCTGGAAATAGATTCCGTATTGGGTAGGGTTCTCCTTGGCCTCACCGAGATATGGGACGTAGGCTTTCTCCGGCATGTCTCCCTTGCCGAGAGCAGGTTCGCCGGTCTTGATGCTCCAGCTCTTTCCCACACCCTTGTCTGCATTCGGATGCTGTGCCGGAGTGACTGAGAACTCCTCAAGGCGGCCGTTGTGTCTGCTGGTACGCTCTTCCGGAGTCATCGCAGCAACGCGACGGTCCTCAAGAGCCTGTCCGAAACTCCAGTTGTCCTCGGTACCGAGGAAGCGTTCTCCGTTCCATTTGTAATATCCCCACCACATGTTCCTCAATGTGAAGAAAGACTTGACCTCAGGAGAATAGTCCTTGATGTCCTTCTGCCCACCGTTGGGGTTGGCATCCACATCCGGTGTGGCATTGTACAGAAGGAGAGGCTTTCCGTCCCAGTAGAACCAGAGGTCCTGGTATTTCGGAGTCTTGTAATAGGCTTCGTAGAGCTTCTGCACGACATCGATCACAAGACCGTTGAAAGCCCAGAAGCAGAACTGAGGAACCGCGTTGCCTTCCTCCTTCATCTTTTCCATGGTCTGGAAGATCACTTCCCACTCGTGCCAGTAGTGTACGGCGTTGGTGACGTCGAGGATAATCATATCGACTCCTGCATCGGCGAGCATCGACATGTCGCGGCGGATGACATATTCATCATCGCTGATGAAATAGCCGTATTCCGGCTCTCCCCAGTGGTAGGATTCATAGCCAGGCCATGCCGGACTGTCATCGTTGACGTTTGCGTTCGGGTCCTGTTCGAAGACTTTTGTGATGTCGTTCCTGTAAGGTCTTCCGTCGTGGGAGCCAGGGCCGTGCCATGTAACATAGAATATTCCTACAGTTCTGTTCTTGTCCTGCTTGAGAGGGGAGTCGGCACTGGTCGGGGTGACACGTCCGATACCGTCGGTAGCTACCCAGGTGTCGGTGAGAAGATCATTCTTGTCTGTAGTCTGGGCCTGTGCCGTGAACGAGCAGAGGATGATGAGTCCGGCGATGAGCGCGCAACCCATAAATTTGAAACTGGCCTTGTCCATAAGACTGAGAATTATGAATATATATATGAATATCTGTTGTTTGTGCCGACTTTTGCTCAATGATGTCAATGATTTGACCATAGGGGCAAAAGCAATGCTAATTTATGAATATTTCCGTCCTCGCCGATGGTGAACGGTTGGGTGGAAGCGTATCTGTGGGTTCCGTTGACGTGGATTTGCATCTTGTAAATGGTGTCTGCCTTGACCGGTCAGCCTGTTCTCATTGCTTCTGTATTTATACAGTACAAATGTACTAATAAATAACGAGAGATACAAGGGCTTTGTGATTTATTTTCAGCGTATTATGAATTTTTAGTACAAAAGTTTGAAAAACTCAGAAACTCGTGAGCGTAATTCCGGTAATTCCCAAGAATCTGCTCGATGTGAATCACCTCCGGGCAGGCATCCCAGGAAACGCCACCGCCTATCAGATACCAGTCTCCTCGTTCTTTCACGGGAACCTTCTTCAGGCTTGGGAAAGCGGAGATAGGCATAACAATGCTTCTTCCGTCCTCAAGGTCCACCTGAAATTTCCCTCGTTTCGGGAAAGCCACTGATTTGATTTGATTTTTGGGGTTATGCCCCAGTATCCCTCGTTATTCATTTCTTGCGGATTTTCAGTGTTCTCTCAGAAGGTAACAATCGTTACGAGTCAGTCTTTTTAATGTTAGTTTCAGGAATCCGTAACGTTCCGGGGTCGCATCGAAAGGTGCGGCCCTTTTTTACGGAACAACGATTAACGGTTCTCCCACCGCGACTGAAAGTTCCGAAATGGTTTTCAGAGTCAGATTCGGAAATCCGGTTGTCCATCGTGATATGACAGCTTCACTCCTTCCCATTCTTTTGGCCATCAGCCTTCCTATCGGCTGCTGCTGTTTCTGAAGAAAATTCCTTCGAGCTTTCCTCTGCTATCATTTCACGGACAGAAATCATAATTCGAATCACTGTTTTTCACTTTAAAGTGATTTATTTTGCGAAAATGTCACTTAATATTTATATTTGCATTATGAAAAGTGTTGAGACAAAAGAGCATGTTCAGGCATTCCTCGATTCGTTCCTTCCAAAATTCGATATATGGGGAATCTTTTTTATTGACAGAAAGAAGAACGACGAAGCGATGGCCGCACTGGGAATAACCTCCGCACAGAGGGATACCATTATAAGGGACATCCGGACGGAAGACTATATAGAAACCATTGTGGATGAGATGTCCTTCGGAGATATGTGGGTGTTCGGCAAAGATTTCTCCGGAGAAGAGCTATACATCAAGATTTCGCTGGGAAGAGCCAACAGCAAGACTCTCTGCATATCGTTTCATAAATCAGAATTCCCTAACAGATACGCATTCAAGGAGGACGGAAAATGACAAAAGAATATGTTGACATAGAAAGCCCTTTCACCGGGGGAAAGGTCTTTGAAGTACGTGACGTTGAAGAGAAGAAGTTCCGTGGAGACAAGTATTCCGTCAATGTCCGGTACTACCAGTGTGAAGACACGGGAGAACAGTTCACTGTCCCGGAACAGGACGCCGTTTGGACAGAAGAACTTTACAGTCAATATCGGGCAAAGCACGGCATTCCGTCTCCTGAAGAGATAAGGATTACAAGAGAGAGATACGGGCTCAGCCGTTCACAAATGGCTCTTATACTCGGCTTCGGCGTCAACCAAATGAAGAACTACGAAGATGGGCAAGTCCCGTCCGAATCAAACGGCAAGATGCTGAGGATAGCATCGAATCCCTTTACGATGATGAACCTTTTGGAAGTCAGCCGCAACGAGTTTCCCGCACCGGAGTATGAACGGCTGCGCGAAAAGGTTGCGTTGAGCTGTTTTGAACAATCACGTGGAGTTGTATTAAGTCCCTCTTTTGTGTGATGCTCTTGGGCTGCTCGTCTCACGTGATGTGGCTACCCGCTCTCTGGCTGCCTTTCCACCCGGATTTCAGTCCTTTGAATTTACCAAGAAAAGCGGGACCTTCTTCCTGAGGGGATGAATGTAATCAAACTTCTTACTCTCTATCTCTTGCGACAGATGTTCCGCCTGGGCAATGGCCTTGCGCCTGTCAGCCTCCAGTTTCAGAAGCTCATCGTTTCTGCGATTGACAAACGCCTTGAACTGCTTCACGGATATGGCCGCCTTTGCCGTGTTGCAGGTCTTACAGCAGGCGCAGAGGTTGTCAAGGCAAGGTGTTGACTTGTGACGAGCAACCTGTGGCAACGAAAGCGGCGTTCTTTTCAAATGCCGGCTCAAATATCCACTGCACTCTGGATTCCGTGGTTGTGAACGGAAAACGGATTTATTGAAAAATCCCGGGAAAAAGGTATATTTGTTTATTATGAAACAGTCCCGATCATACCTGACAAGGAGTGGAGTCTCGGTATTTGAGCCTGAAGGTTATGACCCTTCCTTCCATTCCCCCTCCCCCATTTTCATTGAAGAACTTAAATGCATCGCGCCTCTGGACGAAGGATGGAAACTGCGTCCCTCTTTCCGGAAGAAGTTTGGAAAGAACTGTGCGACAATCGATACGGGGGATGCAGATCTCTATGGTACCGGGGAAGTCAGCGGAAACCTGCGCAGAAACGGTGACAGCCAGACCTTCTGGAATACCGAAAACCCCACGGGATATCTGCACAACGGCAAACAGATGTACCAGTCCCATCCCTGGGTACTCGGTGTGCGTAGGGACGGCACGGCATTCGGCGTAATTGCCGACACCACATGGAAGACTGCTCTCTCCCTGAAGGAGGAAATACACTTCACGAGCAAGGGGCCGGCATTCAGGGTGGTCATCATCGAGAAAGAGAATCCCGCGGAGGTTATGAAGACCCTTGCCGACCTGACCGGGCGGATGGCTCTTCCTCCGCTCTGGGCTTTGGGAAACCAGCAGTGCCGGTTCAGTTACTATCCTCAGGAAAGAGCCGCGGAGATAGCCGATACTCTGCGCAGCCACAGGATTCCCTGTGATGTAATCTGGCTCGACATTCACTATATGGACCACTTCAAAATCTTCACCTTCAATCCGGAAGGTTTCAGCAAGCCTGAAGAACTGAACCGTCATCTGCACGAAAACGGCTTCAAGGCAGTATATATGATTGACCCCGGAGTCAAGGTGGAGAAGGGTTATTTTGTCGACGACCAGGGGGTGGAAGGAGATTATTTCGTCAGAAACAGAAAGGGAGAGATATACCACGGAAGAGTCTGGCCGGGACAGTGCCACTTCCCGGATTTCACTGTGCCTAAGGTGAGAAAATGGTGGGCCGGGCTCTACAGGGATTTCCTCTCCAGAGGAGTGGACGGAGTCTGGAACGATATGAACGAGCCCTCCGTGTTCGTCGGTTTCGGTGGAACTATGCCGGAAAGCAACCTCCATCGGGGTGGAGACGACCTGTCGGCAGGTCCCCACGCCCGCTATCACAACATCTACGGCCAGCTGATGATACGCGCCACCCTTGAGGGAGTGAAAGCGGCCAGGCCGGACAAGCGCCCCTTCGTCCTTTCCCGTTCGAATTTTCTTGGCGGACAGCGCTATGCGGCAATGTGGACGGGTGACAATTTCAGCGACTACAGCCAGATGAAGGAATCCGTGCCTATGTGCCTCAACATAGGCCTGAGCGGACAGCCGTTCGCAGGGCCTGACATCGGCGGCTTTATGAGGGACTGCACCCCTGAACTGCTCCGCCATTGGACGGCTTCGGGAGTCTATTTCCCCTTTGTCCGCAACCATTCCGCCGATGGTACGGCAGATCAGGAGCCGTGGGTTTTCGACACTCAGACTGAGGATATTTGCAGGAGGGCCATTGAAAGGAGATACCGCCTTCTTCCCTATATCTACACGCTTTTTGAGGAGGCATCCCGCAGCGGAGTGCCCGTTATGAGGCCCGTCTTCTGGGCAGATTTCAGGGATACGGACCTCCGTGCGGAGCAGCAGGCGTTCCTTCTTGGCGGCGACCTGCTCGTAATCCCCCGCTGGTGCGAAAACCCCTCTCTTCCCAAGGGCAACTGGGAACTCTTCTCTTTTGAGGAGGAGGATGACGGATATCAGTCCTATCTGGCCATCCGTCCGGGAGCCGCCGTCCCTGTCACTGAGGTATTCCAGAATACGGTGGAATACAACACTCTCGACCTGACTGTTCTTGTCAATCCGGATTCGGACGGCAGAGCCTCCGGCATCCTGTATGAAGATGAGGGTGACGGATATGGATACGAAAAGGGCTTTTTCGCGCGATATTGCCTTTCTGCGGAGAGAGAAGGGGCCAGACTCACCTTAACCGTTTCCAGGACAGAGGGAGAACTGCCGCAGCCGCAGCGGAGAATCCGTATATGCCTTGTCCGTGGCGGCAAGGTGCATTTTTCAGAATGGTCCGAGGAGAGTTCCGTCTCAATTGGGATGCCTTCGGAGGAATCCCACGGGACCGACCTTTCAGAATTGAAGTTCGTCTCCCTCAAGAACGGCTCAATCTCTCGCAAGTATTCGAAACCGGGCCTGATATTAGAGGCTGTTTCAAACAGCTTCTAAATATACGCGAATACCAAAAAGGTTAGAAAACCTCGATTTCGCTGTCGCGGCTCTGGAATCCGTCCCCGTCACCCACAAGCTGTTTGACATCCATACGCAGATATCGCGCAGTGACGGGCTCGTCTATGCTGACAAGGCGGCGTGAAGGGTCGTTGATTATGTTGTCGAACTCGCAGTCGGCGACCTTGGTCCACACCTTTCCGTCATTGCTGACACTCATTGTGGCGCGGCTTACATAATCCCCGTGGAAGTTGTCGGTATTTGAGACGAAGTAGAATCCGGAGATAAGGATGGGTTCACCGCAGTCGATGACGGTATCGTGGGAATTGATATCAATCTTCCAGCCGCTCCTGTCATAGCCTATATGGCTCTGATGCACCTGTCCGCATTGTCCGTCAAGAATACATACGGCCTTGAGGGTCCCGTTCTGGAATTTGAAGGGGCCTTTGTATTCCATCGAATTCTCATCGGGGGCGCCACCGTCGAGGGTGTAGTATATCTTTGCGCTTGGGTTGAGGTTGGCGCTGCTGTTCTGCGAGTTGCGTTGCCAGGAGAAAGTTCCGGCATCCGGAGTGATTGTGACGTAGCCGTCGGCGCTGAAGGATGATGAGACATTGAAAGGCCTCTCCGGGTAATAATGTGCACTGAAGGCACTTATGATGGCCTCTGCACGGGATTCAAGGACACGCACCCTGACGCGGTCTGTGGTGACGGTTGCAAAACGGACGATTCTCTTGTGGCCCACATTTCCGGAGGTGGCTACTTCCTTCCATTGTCCATCTATAAGGGCATCTACAGCAAGTTTTTCTATCCTCTCACCGGTGAAGGCAATCGGCTCGCACAGGACGATACGGTTGACCTTGCACTGACTGCGGAGTTTCATCTCGATACCACCGCCCACCTTGACAGGCTTCCTCACCTTGCGCTTGCAGAGATTTACGCCGTAAGTCTCCCTGATTCTTCGGCCGACCTCCTTCATTGTTTCGACGTCCCGTTCTCCCAGCACTCCGTCTCTGGTTGGCGGAAGGTTGAGAATCAGGATAGAGTTGCCGCCTACGGAGCGCTCGTATATGTCGAAGACATTGTCGGCGGAGCGGACGGGCTGCTCGTGTTCGTTGCGCCAGAACCATCCGCCTCTGATTGAAGTATCGGTCTCTCCCGGTTCGTAGTGCAGCCAGAACGGTCCGGGGGTATTCAGAAGTATATCCCTGTCTCCCAGTCTGTCATCCATCAAATCGACGATTGAGCTCATATTGTCAGGATTCTCCCCGACGTAAGGGATGACATTCCATTCGTTTTCACGGGTGTCTCCGCTCTCGTTGCCGCACCAGCGGATATCCTTCAGTCCGAACATCACGGCATCCGGAGCGAGGGCGCGAATCAGCTCTCCCCACGCCTTGTAGTTGTATTGCTGGTTACCCTTGCGTCTGGGGTGGGCTCCGTCGAACCACACTTCGTGGATGGGGCCGTATTCTGTCAGCAGTTCGAACAGCTGGCTCATAAAGTACTCGTTGTAGTCGTCGCACTCGAACTGGAAAGTTCTTTTGTCAGCAAACGGCCTGCCCTCCACCTGCTTGGGAATTGTGCGAAGGGTAATCGGGCTTTCGTTGCCGTACAGGCCATCTCCCTCCATCTGAAAGAGGTCTGCCGGGGAGAGGTAAATGCCCAGTTTTATGCCGTACTTTGCGCAGGATTCGCTCAGGGATCTGACGATGTCCCCCTTTCCCCCCATAAAGGGAGAGGACATTATGCCGTGCGTGGTATATCGGCTCTGATATATCACGAATCCGTCGTGATGCTTCACCGTGAGTACGACCTTTGTCATTCCCGCCTCCTTCATCACCCGGCACCACTGGTCAGTGTCGAGAGTCTTGAGGTCGAACACACTCGGGTCTTCGGTGCCTGTGCCCCATTCCCTTCCGGTGAAGGTGTTCGGGCCGATGCAGGCAAAGGCTATGAATTCGTCATCCATAGCCGCAAGTTGTCTGGCAGACGGTTTGGTGGCTACGGCCTTTGCGATAATCTGTTCGGGTGTGTCACCCTCTTCGACAAGTATGGTGTTGACATTGTCAGGGGTGCCTGCGTTGTTGCAGGACATCAGGCAGAGTGACAGGAAAAGGAGTGGTAAAATACGTCTCATACGGCAAAGATACGCATAAAAGAAAAAAGGCCGACCGAAAGGCCGACCTTTTGTATGGAGTTGAAAGTAATTATTTTACTTTGATGAACTCAACATCCTTTTCAGCTCTTGCAGCAAGGTCTGCGTTCTTGCTTGCAGCCTCGATGGCAGCCTTGGCCTCAGCGACCTTACCCTGACGGGCGGCGATGATGGCTTTCTTGTAGCTGCACTTGGGGCAAGTCCCTTTGATTGAAGCGGCAGCCTTGTCAAGCTGGTTGGTAAGGATGTAAGCCAGAGTCTCGTTGCAGGATTTGGTTCCGGCAAGTTTCTGAGCGGCAGCTTTGTAGTTACCCTGAAGGATGTCGATGACAGCGAGATTCTGCTTTGCGGCGGCAAAGTCACCTGCAGCCTCGAAGCACTCGGAAGCCTCGACAATCTTACCTGCGCGGAGAGCGAGAACACCATTGAGGTTCTTTACGTAAGGGCAGTTCTTGTCTGCATTGGCGATGATGGCCTTGGCGTCAGAATCCTTGCCTTCCTGGAGATAGACAACTGCGCTGTTGACTTTAGCCTTGTCGCTGTTGTACTTCTTGATAGCCTGCTTGTAGATTGCAAGTTTGGCAGCGTTGTCCTTTGCATTGGCGGCAGCCTCGAGAAGAGCGGGCTCGTCAAGTACGTCGATGTTGCTTTCAACCAGCTGTGCGAGTTCTTCAACTGTGTAGTTGGTGAATTCGACGTTGGTGACGAAGCGTGCACGGCGGAGCTGAGGGAGAACGTTCTTTGCAAGAGTGCTATAGACAGCTGACATATTCTTGATTTCACGCTCGCGGACGGTAGGGTCGCTGTACATTGAGAGGACGCGGAGAATGAGTTCCTTGTCTTCGATGTTGGAAGCGTTTACAAGAGTCTGGAAACCTTCCCAGTCCTGACCGTTGGCCTTTGTGGTAACATCACCTGTGTTGAGCTTCTTGGCAACTTTCTTGAGAGCCTTGCTTGCTGATTTCTCACGGTTTGCTGAAAGCTTGTCGTTGAGAGTCACACCACCGTCGGGTGAAGCGTATGCAATGACTTCTGTGCCTTTGATCTCGCGGCGTTCGTCATTTTCGAGAGCCTTGAGAGCTTCCTGCCAAGCCTTGATGTCTGCGCTCTTGAGTTCTGAGTTGCGGACATCAGCGCTGTTGATGAGGTACATAATCTGAGCCTCTGCAGTCTCGGGGATGATTGCCTGATAGCCTGAAGGAGCGAACGGGAAAGCACCGTCCTTCTCAACGAGCATGTAAGTGGTGTTGGCACCGTCAGCAATCTTGATGTCGAAGGGGAAAGGATATTCACCTGCACCGTAGATGACCTTTGCGCGGGCTACGAGCTGTGATTTTTCCATGCCGGGAACGTAACCGAAATGGACGCTCTCCTTGATGGTTGCGCCGTTTGATTTGGAAACGGTCTTGTAGTTTTCAGTGATTTTCTCACCCTGATACATGAAAGGTTTGCCGGCAACTTCACCACCTTCATATACGAGTACGGGGGTTACTTCAAGGATTGCCTTGGGAAGGAAATAGTCAGCAGGGAATGTTACGGTGACATCAGCGTTGATGTTGCCTGCTACGACTTCGAGAACCTCAGGATTGCAGGTCCAGCCAATCTGGTTGGCGCCGTCAATCATCTTCTGAGCGTTGTTACAAGATACAAGAGCCAGTGAAGCAACGGCTACAAGTACGAGGTTGAATAGATTTTTTCTCATAAAACGTTTTATTTGAATAGATATTGATTTGGTTTTTTAGTCAAGTCAAGTCCGCAAATATAATGATATTTTAAAAAAACATCAATTTTTATTGATTTTTTATACCATTGAGCAGAGGGAGTTTGCCGTTGTCTATCAGAGTGAGAATCAACTCTCCGAATAAAGTGTTCTGCCAGGCGAACCACGCGCGGGTGAAATTGGTGGCATCTTCGCTGTGGAAGGACTCGTGCATGAACCCTGTGCCGGCATCGGTCTCCATCAGCATCCGGATGCATTTCTCGATTTCGACATCATCCTGCGAGGTGAAGGCCCGCATCATAATGCTCATAGGCCATATATAGTTCAGGCCGATATGGGGACCTCCGATACCCTCGCCGGCCGGGCCCTTGAAGAAGTAAGGGTTGTTGTCGCTCAGAACGAAAGCCCGGGTGTTCTGATAAATGGGGTCGTTGATATCTACGTCACCCAGATAAGGCATTGCAAGCAGCGAAGGGACGTTGGCGTCATCCATACAGAGGGCGTTGCCGAATCCGTCAACCTCGAAGGCATAAATCTTTCCGCAGACGGGATGATCCACAACGGCGTGCTTCTGCAGGGCGGCTGCCACCTCATCGGCAAGGGCGCGACATTCACCGGCAAGGTCCTGACGGCCGTTGACGCTTTCCAGAATCTCGGCGGCCTTGCGGAGGGAACTTACTGCGAAGAAGTTCGATGGAACAAGGAATTCAAACATGGTGGCATCATCTGACGGGCGGAATGAACTGGCAATCAGTCCGCAAGCCTTTGCGGGGTTGCCGTGTCCGCCATTGGATTTCGTATCGAACTGTGCGTCCGTGACTCTTGTGAAGTGATATGAGCCGAGACCGTCCTTCCTCTGCTGCTCGTGCATTACCTTCAGAACTGCGGTCATCGCCTCAATCCAGATCCCGTCGAAGACGGAACCGTCGCCGGTGGCTTTCCAATAACCGTAGGCGAGCCTTATGGGGTAGCACTGGGAATCGAGCTCATATTTCCTTTCGTGCAGTTCGGGTATCATATCGGTGTTGTCCGAAGCCCACTGTGAGCCTGTGGGCCCGTAGTTGAAGGCATTGGCATAGGGGTCCAGAACAAGGCACTTGAACTGCCTGCGCACCACACCCTCGAGCATTTTTCTGATTCCTTCGTCCTGAGCGGCATATCTCAGGTAAGGCCATACCTGGGCACCGCTGTCCCTGAGCCACATGGCGTGAATGTCCCCGGTATATACAAAAGTGTCGGGATGCCCGTTCCCGTCGTCTTCGTGGTAATCCACGGTTGTGTCAAGGGTGTTGGGGAAGCAGTTGGAGAACATCCACTGCAGGCGGGGGTTGGTGAGCTGGCCCACCGTCCGGGCGATAACCTCTTCAATGGTGGGGTTGGTGAACAGGCGGTCCTGCGGTGCGGGACGCTGGCTGATGTATGAACCGTCTTCCGCTATGGTGGCAGCCGGCTTGACATCCTTGGGGGTGCCGTTGCATCCGCACAGAGCGATGATAGCTACGGCTGTCAGTAAAAAAGAGCAATGTCTCATGATGATGAAATTTCAATAATTATTCAAAGTTAGTTAACTTTGGGGAGAATATGAAGAACAATATCCTTATCTCCCGAAACATTGACGAAATTTTCCCCCTTTTCCGGGAAAGAAAGGTCATTATGATTGCCGACGAGTATTTCAGCACTCACGACAGCGCCCTCGATGCAATAGACTGCCCGAGGCTCTGGATATGTGCGGATGAAGAGAGGAAAACCATTGATACTGTGGAAAATCTGATTGACGGACTACTGGAGTTCGGGGCGGACAGGGATACTTTGATTCTGGGAGCGGGAGGCGGAATCACTACGGATATTGCAGGTTTCACCGCTGCAATATACAAGCGCGGAGTGGCTTTCGGAGCACTTCCCACCACACTGCTTGCGCAGGTGGATGCTTCCATCGGGGGAAAGAACGGAGTGAATTTCAATCGTTTCAAGAATATGGTCGGGGTTATCCGCCAGCCGGAATTCACCTTCATCAACCCCGATTTCAACGACTCGCTCCCACCGAGGATATATGGCTGTGGAGTGGTGGAGATGCTGAAGATTTTCTCCATTTGCGACAGGTCTGCTTTCTTCGACCTTCTGGAGGAGAGCGACAATGTCAGCGATGCTCTTGTCAGGCGTGCTATCGAGGCCAAGACTGACATTGTGGAGCAGGATGAGATGGAGCGCGGTCTGAGGAGGGTCCTCAATTTCGGCCATACGTTCGGCCACGCAATCGAGAAGTGCAGCAGGGAATACCTTCACGGTGAGGCTGTCGCAATCGGGATGGTTCTGGCGGGGCAGGTTGCCGTCAGCCTCGGGGCGATGGCTCCGGAGGAATTCTCTCTTCTGAGGGGGAGTATCAGCAGGGTTGGTCTCCCGGTGGGAACGGACATTGATTTTCAGGAACTCGGGGAGGCAATCCTTCAGGACAAGAAAAGCGTTGGCAGCCTGATTGAGTTCGCGTTGCCTCTCAAAGTGGGGAACGTCACCCTGAGAAGGCTCTCAATGGAGCAGTTGGAAGATGGGTACAATATGTTATAGTATAACTGATGCAGGTTTTCCCTACTGTCATTTCATGGCCTCGACGAGGGTGAACATTGCCGTGGAGATTCGTCTTGACGGATGCGAACTGGACGAAGAAGAGATAAGGGAACTTTTTTCAGTGAAGAGAAACTGCTCCCTTGTCGCGACGTGCCATGCGGATAGCCGCGAAGAGATTGCCACAGCTGTTGAGAAGTTGAGCGCGGCCATAATGGCCGGAGCGGATTATGCCGACATTCCCTGCGATTTTCCCGAGGAATCCCGCAAATGGCTGATTTCCCTCGCCTTGAACAAAGGTTGCAGAATAATCCTGTCGTACCACAACTATTCCGGCACCGATTCTCTCGAAGAGTTGGTGGCAGTGGGGAAGAGGTCCTTGTGTGAGGGTGCGGACATCATCAAAATAGTGACTGCTGCCCGAAGCAGGAAGGATTGTCTCACGGTGCTGGAGCTCTACCGTCATTTTGAACCATCAAGACTCATAGCCTTCGCGATGGGGGCGAGGGGAGTCAACAGCCGTTTTTTCTCCTTCAACGCCGGAGCGCCTCTCTTCTATGTCTCTCCCGGAAGGGCATCCCGCACCGCACAGGGGCAGCCCTGTCATTTCAACTTCCTGCCTTCGAGGGAACTGGTTCTCAAGGGTACGGTCAATCTTCCGTCATCCAAGAGCTTTGACCAGAGAGCCATTGTCCTGGCAGCCCTCGCGGAGGGAACGACCAGACTTTATGGCACAACTCTGTGCGATGACACCGCCGCCGCCATAGGCGTGGCGCGCAGCCTCGGGGCGGAAGTCGGGATTGACGGGGAGGTGCTGACCGTGACCGGACATCAGAACATAGGGAGGAACGGACTGAAGGTGAGGAACAATATTCTGCATGTCGGGGAGTCAGGCCTGCTGGCAAGACTTTGCATCCCCCTTGCGGGGCTCTCGGATGAAGATGTGACGGTGACTGGAGAAGGGACTCTCCTCAGTCGCAAGGTGGGGAATTACAAAAGAGCTCTCAGGGGGTTCGGGCTGAAAGTCGAATACAGGGACGGGGAGTATCTTCCCGCTGTGGTCAGGGGAAGGCTGCATCCGTCGGAAGGTCACATAAATGCGACGAAGGGCTCTCAGATGATATCGGGTCTTCTGCTGGCGCTCAGCCAGTGCAACGGCCGCAGTTCGTTGTGCATCGACAATATGACCAGTGTGCCCTATCTTGACCTGACCACATACGTCGCATCCTTTTTCGGTCTTGACGGTTACACTATGGAACCCCAGCCGGATGAGGAGAACGAGGTGGAGCGCATTTATGAGATAGAGGCTCCGAAGAGAATCTCTCCCGTAGTGGGAATACAGTCCGAAAAGGATTGGAGCGCTGCGGCGATGTTTATGGTGGCCGCTGCAATGATGGGGGACCTCACTTTTTCGGGGCTGGACATCTTTTCCAACCAGGCGGATTCCGCAATTCTCGACTTGCTGAAGAGCCTGCACGTGGATATATTGGAAAGGGGAGCCACACCTCGCGTCATCAATGTCAGAAAATCCATCCTGATGCCTTTCTACTACAATATCACCGATGCTCCGGATCTGTTCGCTCCGCTTTGTCTCCTTGCTGTCAGGGCGGATGGAATCAGTGTGATAGAGGGAATCAGAAGACTCTCCAACAAGGAGAGCAACCGGGCGGAGAGTTTTGCGGAGGAGTTCGGCAAGGTGGGAGTCATAATCAAATTCCACGGGGATGAGATGCATATCTGCGGACAGGAGCATCTCCGTTTTCCGGGAGGCGTAGAGGTGTCCAGTCACGGGGACCATCGCCTGGCGATGGCCTTGAGCATATTGTCCCTGCTTTGTGAGAAGCCTCTGGTCATAGATGGGTTGGGATGCGTCTCAAAATCATACCCCGGTTTCCTTGAAGAACTCGAAAAGTTGAAAAACAATGGATAAATTCGGAAACAGTTTCAGAGTGAGGATTTTCGGGTCGTCGCACGGTCCGGAGACCGGAATAGACATATGGGGCATCCCCATCGGTTTTGACCCCGGCGTCCTTGATTTCAGGACCGATTTGTCCAGACGCAAAGGCGGAGGGATCTGGACGACACCCCGCATTGAGGATGACACACCTGTCTTTGAAGACAGAAGGTCGGAAGGAGGCCCTTTTACCATAAGGTTTGAGAACCGGAACGTCCGTCCGTCGGATTATTCCGCTTTCGAAGCTGTTCCCCGTCCGGGACACGCGGATTTCACTTCATTGGTGAAATACGGAAGGACTTTCCCCGGGGGAGGAATCTTTTCGGGAAGGATGACGCTGCCGCTTGTGGCTGCCGGTGTGGTGGCGAAAGCTCTAATATCGCCCGTTACCGTTTCAGCTTCGCTTCTGGAGATAGGAGGCATATCCTGTGAGGATGGAGATGGTGTCAGGGAGGCTTTGAAAGGGGCGGCGGATGAGGGGGATTCCCTCGGTGCGGTGGTCAGTTGCATCTGTGACAACGTCCCGGCAGGCCTTGGGGAACCTTTTTTCGATTCTCTTGAGTCGCTGATATCTCACGCTGTCTTTTCCGTTCCGGGCATCCGGGGCATAGAGTTCGGAGACGGCTTTGCCGCCGCGGCTATGCGAGGTTCCAGGCATAACGACCCTTTTATTGACGGACGGGGGCACACCTCAAAGAACGGATGCGGCGGCATCAACGGAGGCATCTCAAACGGCAACTCCATTGAGTTCAGGGTTGCCGTCAAGCCCACCTCGACAATCAGAAAAAATCAGCATACATATAATTTCAAGGAGGGAAGGATGGATGAACTCTCTGCGGAGGGTCGCCACGATGTCTGTTTCGCCCTTCGTGTTCCTCCCATAATCGAAGCGGTGACCGCAATGGTTCTTGCAGACTTCACAATTGCAAAAAATGCTATATTTGTAGAAAGGTAACAGGCAATGATAAGACGGAGCGAAAACAGGAATCTCAGGAAACTGAACACTATGGGGCTCAAGGCCGGAGTGAAGCTTTTTATAGAGTACAGTGCCTCTTCCGACCTCGCGGCTCTGGATTGGGAGAGTCTGCCGAAGCCGGTGCGTTCCATAGGAGAAGGTTCGAATCTTCTGTTTACCAAGGATTTTGAAGGGACGCTCCTTCACAGTGGCATCAAGGGTATCGAGGTTGACAGGGACAGGAGTGAAAGAGATGACGTTTTCGTGACTGTCGGAGCGGGGGAGAAGATGGACGATTTCTGCCGTTGGGCGGCGGGCAAGAGCCTGTGGGGACCGGAGAATCTTTCCGGAATTCCCGGAACGGCCGGAGCATCCGTTGTCCAGAACGTGGGGGCCTATGGAGTTGAGGCGGCGGACATTGTCGAGAGCGCGGCCTGTTTTGATACCATAGAGAGAAGATTCCTCGTCCTGCCGGCGGAAGAATGCGGGTTTGCCTACAGGGACTCTTTTTTCAAGCACAATCCCGGGCGGTACATAGTGACTGCGGTGAAGTTCCGTCTCCGCAGCGATTTCTGCCCCAGACTGGAGTATGGAGCACTCAGGGGACAGGTTGAACGCAATCTGGAACTTTTCAGCCCGTCGGCAAACCCCTACGAGCCCCTCTTTTCGGCCGTCAAACAAACTTCCATCCTGCCTCTGACCCCGATGCTGGTCAGGGAGACGGTGATGGTCATCCGGGAAGAGAAACTGCCGGATGTGAAGAAGACGGGCAGTGCGGGGAGTTTCTTCAAGAATCCGGTCGTGAGTGCGGAAATATTTGAAAAAGTGAAAAACCGTACGGACGGGGGAAGCGTGCCTCACTACGACCTTCCGGACGGGGGTGTCAAGATTCCCGCGGCTTGGTTGATAGACAGTTGCGGTCTAAAGGGAGCTTGCCGGGGAGGCGCGCAGGTTTGGGAAAAACAGCCCCTTGTCATTGTCAATGCGACCGGCAGGGCGACTGCGTCCGACATTCTTTCACTTGAGAAGCATATCACGGATACGGTCCGGGAAAAATACGGAATAATCCTCGAACCCGAGGTCGAACATATATAAAAGAATCAATATGAGCAGATTTATCGTTGAAGGCGGTCACAAGCTGAAAGGAACAATTACACCGCAGGGAGCAAAGAATGAGGCGCTTCAGGTCATCAGCGCAGTGCTCCTGACCAAGGATACTGTCACAATCGACAACGTTCCCGAGATTCAGGACGTGATGACACTGATTTCTCTTCTCAAGGGAATGGGGGTTGTGGTCAATCACGTCAGAAAGGGGTGTTTCGCTTTTACAGCCCGGTATATCGACCCCCACTACATCCATACGGTGGAGTTCATTCAGAAATGCGCTTCCCTCAGAGGCTCGATGATGATAACCGGCCCTCTTCTCGCCCGTTTCGGCGAGGCTTTCTTTGCAAAGCCCGGGGGTGACAAAATCGGCCGCAGACGTGTTGACACCCATATTCTGGGTTTCACCAAGCTCGGGGCGACCTACCAGTACGACCAGGGGTACAAGGCGTTCCATCTCCAGGCTCCGGCCGGAGGCCTGAAGGGCAACTATATGCTGCTCGATGAGGCATCCGTTACCGGAACCGCCAATATGCTGATGGCCAGCGTCCTTGCGAAAGGCAAGACAACGATATTCAATGCTGCGTGCGAACCCTACGTTCAGCAGCTCTGCCGTATGCTCAATGCAATGGGGGCACAGATAGAGGGTGTGGGCTCCAACCTCCTTACAATTACCGGAGTGGATGCTCTTCACGGGACCAATCACAGGCTTCTGCCGGATATGATTGAAGTGGGTTCATTCATAGGTATGGCCGCCATCACCCAAAGCAGCATCACCATAAAGGACGTCTCGTTCCGCGATCTGGGCATTATCCCGGAGGCTTTCCGGAGATTGGGAATCCGTCTGGAGCAGAGGGATGACGACATATATGTCCCAGAGCAGGAAAGTTATGAAATAGAATCCTTTATGGACGGGAGCATAATGACGGTGTCCGATGCTCCCTGGCCGGGCCTCACCCCTGACCTGTTGAGTGTTATGTTGGTTGTGGCTACACAGTGCAAGGGGAGCGTGCTGATTCATCAGAAAATGTTCGAAAGCAGGCTTTTCTTCGTGGACAAACTGATAGATATGGGTGCGCAGATTATCCTCTGCGACCCGCACAGAGCCGTGGTCATCGGCCACGACCACAGATTCCGGTTGCGTGCGGGCAATCTCCTTTCTCCTGACATCCGTGCCGGTATCGCAATGCTTCTGGCTGCGATGAGCGCCAAGGGAACATCGGAAATAGATAATGTGGAGCAGATTGACAGGGGCTATCAGGACATAGAAGTCAGGCTGAACGCCCTTGGAGCCAAGATAATCAGAAAAAATCAATAATATGTTTGACAGACAGATATATCAAAGAAGAAGGGAGGTCCTTGCAGGGAAGGTCTCTTCAGGCATCCTCTTTTTCCCGGGCAACAACGACAGCCCCTGCAATTATTCTGACAACTGCTATGATTTCCGTCAGGACAGCACCTTCCTTTACTTTTTCGGACTGGACATCCCCTCACTTGCCGCCATCATCGACATTGACAACGGCGGTGTGACCATTTATGGGGATGAAGCCGATATGGATGACATCATCTGGACAGGCCCCCTGCCTTCAATAGCCCAAATGGCGGATGAGGTGGGAGTAGGGAACACCGCTCCGCTTTCGCGTCTTGAGGAAGACCTCCACCGCGCGGTGAATGCGGGTCGGAAGGTTCATTTCCTCTCTCCGTACCGTCACGACACCTCGATTTTCATCCACCGGGTGCTCGGAGTCCCCTTCCCGGAAATGAAGAATGCGGCGAGCGTCGAATTCTCAAAAGCCGTAATTGACCTGAGGCTTGTCAAGGAACCCTGTGAGATAGAAGAACTCGACAAGGCGGCTAATCTTGGCTATGCAATGCATTACACTGCGATGAAGGTGGCCAGACCCGGGATGGTGGAGCAGGAGGTTGTTGCGATGATGGAGAGCGTTGCCTATGCCGGAGGAAGTCCGATGACCAGTTTTCCCACGATTCTCAGCCAGCACGGCGAGACAATGCACAACCACGGTCACGCCGGGATACTCACGGAAGGCAAACTGCTGCTGATAGACGCCGGCTGCGAGATAGCCTCCCATTACTGTTCGGACAATACAAGAACCATCCCTGTAGGCGGAAAATTCACTCCGAAGCAAGCTGACATCTACACCATAGTCTCCACTGCCAACAACTACGTGAAGGATGCAGCCCGTCCGGGCGTGACTTACCGGCAACTTCACCTTGACGCTTCGAGAATAATCCTGCAGGGCCTTTCCAATCTGGGACTGGTCCACGGAGACCTTGAGGAGATGGTCCAGGCCGGCGTACAGGGGCTCTTTATGCCTCACGGACTGGGACACAATATGGGGCTTGACGTGCACGATATGGAAAGTATCGGTGAAAATCTCGTGGGTTATGAGCCGGGCCAGACAAGGTCCGCCCAGCTCGGTCTGGGATCCTTGCGTATGGCCAGGACTCTCAAGCCTGGATATGTGGTGACCGACGAGCCCGGAATCTATTTCATCCCCGCCCTGATAGAAAAGTGGAAGGCCGACGGGCACAATGCCGCCTATCTGAACTTCAGCGGACTTGAGGAGTATTACGATTTCGGCGGCATCCGTCTGGAGGATGACCTGCTGATTACCGAAAAGGGTGCGCGTCTTCTGGGCGCGAAACGCCTCCCGATTACCGTGGAGGACGTCGAGAAGCAGATGCAGTGACTCCTGTTGAAAAGATGTTGAAATTTCCGGACTGAGGCGTCCGTTTCCGACGGGAATAAGTGATAACTTCGTAACCGATTTACCCGATTACGAAAACTGCCCTATGAAAGTCATCAAAAGAAACGGCGAAATCAAGAACTTCGATTTCAGCAAGATAGAGAATGCTGTCAACGCCGCTTTCGCCGCCTGCGGAAAAGGAAAGATGCCGAACGAATTCCGCGAGAGCCTGCTTCACCTGTTCGGAATGTTCAACGACGACTACACCTTCAAAGTCGAAAAACTTCAGGATATTGTCGAGACGCAGCTGATGTATGAACGCCACTTCGAGGTGGCCAAGGCGTACATCCTCTACCGTGACAAGCATAAGGACTTGCGTTTCATCAAGGAAAGGGTGGATTATATGGACAACTACGCCGCATCCGGTGACAACGCCGCCACCTCTTCCGAGACTGATGCCAACGCCAATGTGGCAATCAAGAATGTCTCCAATCTTGACGGAGAGGTGTTCAAGACACTCAACCGTCAGATTCAGCGGTACAGGATGAAGAAGAAACTCAAGGAGATGTTCCCGGAGGTGGCCGACAGTTATGCTGCAGACCTTGACCATCATATCATATATGTGCACGACGAGGCCTCTTCTCCTGCGGTGAAGAACTACTGTGAGGCTGTATCTCTCTATCCTCTTGTCCTTGAGGGTACAAGCGGTCTTGACGGACTGAAGGCCAGCGCTCCGAAGAATCTCAGCAGTTTCTGCGGGCAGTTCTGCAATCTGGCGTTTCTTCTCTCCGCACAGTGCAAAGGGGCTGTTGCATTCGGCGAGTTCTTCAATGTCTTCGACTACTATTGTGCGAAGGATTTTGGGGATGATTATCACAAGCGCACTGAAGAAACGGTCTGCATATTGCCCAACCGCACCATACTGAGCACTATCAAGCAGTATTTCCAGCAGATTGTCTATGGTATCAACCAGCCTGCCGGAAACCGCAGCTATCAGAGCCCGTTCACCAACATCAGCTATTACGACAGCAACTACTGGCACGCGATGTTCGATGATTTCTACTTCCCGGACGGTACCAAGCCTTCCTGGGAGAGGGTCGATTTCCTGCAGCGCACCTTTATGAAATGGTTCAACGAGGAGCGCTCCCGCACTCTGCTCACTTTCCCTGTCGAGACGATGGCCCTGCTTTCCAACGGCCGGGACATTATGGACAAGGAATATAAGGATTTTACGGCAGAGATGTATGCGGAAGGCCACTCCTTCTTTACCTATATCTCTGACAACCCCAATGCATTGGCAAGCTGCTGCAGGCTCCGCAACGAGATTCAGGAGAACGTCTTCACCTTCACCAATGGACTTACAGGAGTCCAGACGGGAAGCGCCAATGTCATCACCGTCAACCTTAACAGGATGATACAGGATTGGGCGAAGGAGCGCGACTACGGACGTGAATATCTCAAGGAGCACTTCTTCGAGCTCAAGGATGACTTCAAGCAGTATATGGTTTCCGTATTGGACCGTATCTACAAATACCACAAGGCTTACAAGACACTGCTGTACGAGACTGAAAGGGCTGGAATGCTGAATGCATCCAACTCCGGATACATAAAGATGAACAAACTCTTCAGCACCATAGGAGAGAACGGTATCAACGAGGCAGCGGAATTCGTGGGACTTACCTGCGGATACAATGAAGATTACAAGCAATTCTGCCGCCTTGTGACCGGGACCATCAGCGAACAGAACAAACTCCATTCCGAGAAAGATTTCCTCTTCAATCAGGAGTTCGTTCCCGCGGAGGGTTTGAGCAGCAAGAACTATCGTTGGGACAAGGCGGACGGATATTGGGTGCCCCAGGACAGAGTTCTGTACAACTCCTATTTCTATCTTGCGGAAGATCCGGACACGTCAGTTCTGGACAGGTTCCGTCTGCACGGCCGTGAATTTACCGAGCTTCTCGACGGCGGTGTGGGCCTGCACTGCAATCTTGAGGAACATCTCTCCAAGTATCAGTATCTCCAGCTGATAGATTTTGCAATCCAGCAGGGAACATCCTATTTCACTTTCAATATCCCCAACAGCGAATGTACAAACCAGAACTGTCATCACATTGTCAAGAGGCTGCTGGACGTATGTCCCAAATGCGGAGCTCCGATGCGCAAGTGGACCAGAGTCATAGGATTCCTGCGCCCTGTCGAGGATTTTGACAGATATCGCAGGATTGAGGCCGAACGCCGTGTCTATCTGAAGGAGGTCAAGTAGTTGAAATATGTGGATACCAAGGTGGTGTTTCGGGAAGTTCCCGACAACATCACCCTTGCAATCAATATCAGCCATTGTCCCATCGGCTGCAGAGGGTGTCACTCAAAATATCTGTGGGAAGATATCGGTACGCCTCTCGACGAAGCCTCCTTATGCTCTCTGATTGACGGTAATCCGGGAATCAGCTGTGTCTCCTTTATGGGAGGGGATGCCGAGCCGGACAGGGTGGGGGAGCTGTCAAAATGGGTGAAGGATAATCGTCCCGGCATCAAGACCTGCTGGTATTCAGGGAGAAGCCTTTCCGAGGCGGAGAAAGTTATGCCATATCTCGATTATATCAAGGTGGGCCCTTTCATTGAAGAGTTCGGACCTCTTGATGCAGAGACGACGAATCAGCGTTTCTACTCAATCTCCCATACGGAAAAAGGTCCGACCCTTTCGGACCGGACCTCGGAATTCCATAGGAAAATTGAATAAAAAGGCACTGTAAAGTGCCTTTTTCATTCTTGTTACTCCTCGCGACGAGGGCGACGATCACCGTTCGGACGGCCACCGCGACGTTCTCCGCCACGGCCACCGCGTCCACCGCGGCGCTCACCGCGACGTTCTCCACCCTGACCGGAAGCAGCTGAAGCAGCGGCAACACCAGAATTGGGGGACAGGTCGCGTTTTCCATATACCTCACCGTTGCAAATCCAAACTTTGATACCGAGAACACCTACTTTGGTGTGAGCCTCCGCAAGTGCGTAGTCGATATCGGCGCGGATTGTGTGGAGAGGAGTACGTCCTTCCTTGAACATTTCGCTGCGAGCCATTTCGGCACCGCCTACACGGCCGCTGATCTGGACCTTGATGCCTTCTGCACCCATACGCATTGTTGAGGCGACAGCCATCTTGATGGCGCGACGGTATGAAACGCGGCCCTCGAGCTGACGGGCGATGCTGTTGGCAACGATGTTTGCATCTACTTCAGGACGCTTGACTTCAAAGATGTTGATCTGGACATCTTTGTTGCAAACCTTCTTGAGTTCCTCTTTCAACTTGTCAACCTCCTGACCTCCCTTTCCGATGATGACACCCGGACGGGCAGTGTGGATGGTTACAGTTATGAGTTTGAGCGTGCGCTCAATCACAATCTTGGAAAGGGATGCCTTTGCAAGACGGGCGTTGAGGTAGTCACGGATGACCGCATCTTCCTTGATGCGGGTGGGGTAATCACCATACCAGTTGGAGTCCCAACCACGGATGATACCTACACGGTTGCTGATAGGATTGGTTTTTTGTCCCATATTACTTTTCCTCCTCCTTTACCGGTTCCTGATTTTTTGTGCCTACAATCACTGTGACGTGATTTGAGCGTTTGCGGATACGTGCTGCACGACCCTGAGGGGCGGTGCGGATACGTTTGAGCTGGCGACCTCCATCGACCATAATGGTCTGGACGAATACGTTGCCGTTCTCCAATTCCTTGCGGGATTCCTCGTTCTTGGCTTCCCAGTTCGCAATGGCGCTGCGAATGAGTTTTTCAAGACGGATGGAAGCCTCTTTCTTTGAATAATGAAGGATATCCAAAGCGCGGTTGACTTCAACACCTCTGACGATGTCGGCTACAAGGCGCATCTTCTGAGGTGAGGTAGGAACATCATTCAGCTTTGCAATAGCGATGTGTTTCTTATTTTCTTTAAGCCTTTCGGCCATTTTGGTTTTACGAACTCCCATTGTAATCTTTTTTTAATTATTAACGATTACCAGAGTGACCCTTGAAGGTACGTGTAGGAGCGAACTCTCCTAACTTGTGACCCACCATATTTTCTGTAACATATACCGGAACAAACTTGTTGCCGTTATGAACAGCTATCGTATGTCCTACGAAATCCGGAGAGATCATGCTGGCACGTGACCAAGTCTTGATGACTTCTTTCTTCATACTGCCATCATTCATGGCAAGTACTTTCTTTTCCAAGCTGTCCTGAATGTAAGGACCTTTTCTAAGTGAACGACTCATAATCCAATAGTTTTATTCCGTTATTTCTTTCTTCTTTCAATGATGAACTTGCTGGAAGTCTTCTTGGGGTTACGAGTCTTGTATCCCTTGGCGGGCAGACCCTTGCGTGAACGGGGATGTCCACCGGACGCACGTCCTTCACCACCACCCATAGGGTGATCCACAGGGTTCATGACGACACCGCGGTTGTGAGGCCTGCGACCCAGCCAGCGACGACGGCCGGCTTTGCCGTGAGACTCCAGATTGTGATCTGAATTTGATACCGTACCGACTGTTGCGCGGCAGGTTACAAGGACCATACGGGTTTCGCCTGAAGGGAGGCGAAGAATCGCGTGGTTGCCTTCACGTGCTGTCAACTGTGCGAACGCACCTGCGCTGCGGACCATAGCGGCACCGCAACCGGGGCGAAGTTCAACATTGTGTACAAGAGTACCAAGCGGAATTTCTGATAGAGGAAGAGCATTCCCTATTTCAGGAGCAACTCCGGAACCGGAAGCGATGGTCTGGCCGACCTTGATTCCGTTGGGAGCGATGATATAACGTTTTTCACCGTCACCATAGACCACCAATGCGATGCGCGCGCTGCGGTTGGGGTCGTACTCGATGGTCTTCACTATAGCGGTGTAATTGTCCTTGTTGCGAAGGAAGTCGATTACACGGTACATTTTCTTGTGACCACCGCCGATGTAACGAATAGTTTCTTTACCCTGATTGTTACGGCCACCAGTGCTGCGAAGAGGTCTGAGGAGGCTCTTTTCAGGAGTAGTGCAAGTAATCTCATCGAATGAGCTGATTACTTTATTTCTTGTTCCGGGAGTAACCGGATTGAATTTACGTACTGCCATGGTCTTTAAATGTTGCTATAAAAATCAATCTTGTCGTCGCCGGCCAGAGTCACGAACGCTTTCTTGTAGTGGTTCGTACGACCTGTCTGCAGACCGGCCTTGGTATAACGGCTTCTGCGTTTTCCGTGATAGTTGACTGTGTTGACGTCTTTTACGGAAACACTGTACATTTGTTCCACCGCCTTCTTAATTTCAATCTTATTGGCATCGCGGTCAACAATGAAACCGTAGCGATTCAATTTATCGCCTTGAATCGTCATTTTCTCAGTTACAACTGGCTTAATCAAAATACTCATTGTTGTAGAAATTATTTACGTCTTTGTGCCAAAATGTCCTGAACGCCGTCAACGAGCACCAGATGATTTGCATCAACGAGTGTGTAGGTGTTGATTTCATCGACTGTGATGACCTTCACTTCAGGAAGATTGCGAGACGATAGGTAAATATTGTTTGAATTTTCGGGAAGAACGACAAGAGTCTTCCTGCCGTAGGCCTTGAGGTTCTCAAGAATCTTGATGAACTCCTTGGTCTTGGGAGCTTCCATCGCAAAAGGCTCAACCATTGTGATGGCCTCTTCCTTAGCCTTGTAACTCAAAGCTGAGAAACGGGCGAGTTGTTTGAGCTTCTTGTTGAGCTTGAAACGATAGTCACGGGGTTTGGGACCGAACACGTTTCCACCGCCAACATAGATGTTGGATTTGATACTGCCGTGACGGGCTCCTCCGCCGCCTTTCTGGCGACCCATTTTCTTGGTGCTGAAAGCCACTTCGCTGCGGTCCTTGGTCTTGTGGGTACCGTGACGCTGAGCAGCAAGATATTGCTTCACGTCAAGATAGATGGCGTTATCATTAGGCTCGATGCCAAAGATGGCATCATCCAGTTCCACGGTTTTGCCTGAGGCAGTTCCGTCGATTTTAAGTACGTCCAATTTCATAACGCTTAGTCCTCCAGAATTAGATAAGATCCCTTCGCTCCGGGTACGGAGCCTTTAACTACAACAAGGTTCTGCTCGGGTATGACCTTGATTACTTCAAGGTTGAATACCTTCACGCGGTCACCTCCCATACGGCCAGCCATACGCATACCTTTGAATACGCGTGAAGGCCAAGAAGATGCACCGAGAGAACCGGGGTGACGGAGACGGTCGTCCTGACCGTGTGTCTGACCGCCGACGCCCTGAAAACCGTGACGTTTTACAACGCCCTGGAAACCGTGACCCTTGGAGATTCCGGTTACGTCAACCCATTTGATACCTTCTGAAAGGTCCGCCAAAGTTACGACGTCACCCAGCTTGAGCTCCTTGGGGAAGTCAGCCTTGAACTCGACGAGCTTGCGCTTGGGAGTGGTCCCTGCCTTTTTAAAATGGCCCTGAAGTGCCTTGCTGGCGTGCTTTTCGGTGATTTCGTCATAGGCAAGCTGTACAGCGGCATAACCATCTTTTTCAACTGTACGGATTTGCGTAACAACACACGGACCAGCCTCAATAACAGTGCATGGAAGATTCTTTCCCTCGGCACTGAAAACGGAAGTCATTCCGATTTTTTTTCCAATAATACCAGGCATTGGTTCTTAATTTGGTGTAAATAAATTAGTTAAATATAAACTCGCATTTTTTGCGGGCTGCAAATATACAACTAATTTTTACAAATACAAAATAGAATCTGTAAGAATCTGTTTAAATCAGAACAGTTCTCCGGTGAACGAGCAGGATGGACTGGACTTCCCATCAAGGCGTTTCTTCCTGAGGGCGGGAATGAATGATTTCAGCAGAGATGCGAATTCGTTCCTTTCCCCGGGTGAGAGAAACTCCATCTCGACAGGTATGTAGAACAGTCTTTCCTTGACACTGTCGGAAAGACCGGATGAGCATATCAATCTCTGTGTATCCTTCTCCGTGGTAAGAAACATCGTTCTGGGGTGATTCTTTGCGAATCTGTTGAGTTTCAGAATGTCGAGCTTGCTGAAGTAGTGATGGTCGCCGAATGTCCTGTGATAGATTCTGTCGTAGATTTCAGTGAGATAAAGTATGAGGGAGGTGTCATCGGCAATCCCGGAGAAGAGGAAAATCTCCTTGCTATAAACATACCGGCTGTCCGCGCACTCCTCGAATACCGGAATAGGATGAAGATATTTTATCCTGCTGAAGAAGACATTCCGGGAAGGAGATATTCTGTTGGCGGCACATATCGAACCCCTTTCCCCGTCGTCGGGAATCATAGGACATTTGGTGATGATGACAGTTCCGGCTTCGCTTATTCGGGATGGCAGGTCTCTCAGCCGCCCGAGCGGAAGAAGGTTGTCCCTGAATATGGGGCGGCTGTAATCCACGAGGACAATGTCCTGTGTGCGCGAGAGCTTTCTGTATTGGAATCCGTCATCCAATACAATGATTTGGGGACGGGTTGACTCCGGCATTTCAAGCAGAATTTTCACCGCTCTTTCACGGATTTTATCTACTGCAACCGTCACATCGGGAAATTTCCTTTTTATCTGGATGGGTTCATCCCCCACCTTCCCGGCTGAATCATCGGTATTTACCAGTATGAATCCTTTGGTTTTCCTTCCATATCCGCGGGAGATGACGGCCACGCGGCACTCTTTCCTGAGCATTCTCACTATGGCTTCCACCGCCGGGGTTTTGCCTGTGCCCCCCACCGTGATGTTGCCTACGGATATTATCGGGATATCAAAGGAGACGGCAGACAGCTTGCCTTTTCTGTAAAGGCGGTCTCTGGCTTTCAATGTCAGATAGTAAGGAAACAGAAGATATTTGCTTATCATCCCCAAATCTCCTTTATCCGGTCCAGAATGGAGAACAGTTCCCGCGAGTCGGTTGAAGTCACCAGCTTCAGACGTGTCTCCCTGAAGTTGTCCAGACCTTTGAAATAACAGCTCAGATGGCGCCTCATCTCAAGGATTCCTACTTTTTCTCCCTTGAATTCCAATGATTTGGCAAGATGCTTCTTTGCCAGATCGACCCTGTCGGACACACTCATCGGGGGGAGAATCTCTCCTGTCTGAAGATAATGCTTCACCTCCTTGAATATCCAGGGATGCCCGAAACAGGCACGTCCTATCATTACGGCATCCACTCCATAGCGGTCAAAGGCCTCTTTCGCCTGCTGCGGGGTGGTAATGTCGCCATTGCCTATGATCGGAATCCTCATTCTGGGGTTTTTCTTGATTTCACCGATGAGGGTCCAGTCGGCCTGTCCCTTGTACATCTGGGCTCTGGTGCGGCCGTGAACCGTAAGAGCCTCTATGCCGGCATCCTGAAGGCGCTCCGCAAGTTCCACGATGATTTTGCTTTCATCATCCCAGCCGAGTCTTGTCTTCACTGTTACGGGCAGATTGACGGCATTGACGACATTTTCCGTTATTTCCACCATCTTGTCCGGGAACCGCATCATACCGCTGCCCGCACCTCTTCTGGCGATTTTGTTGACCGGGCATCCGAAATTGATGTCTATGAAATCAGGCTTTGACTCCTGCGCTCTCACTGCCGCCTCTACCATCGCTTCCGGAATATGACCGTATATCTGGATGCCTATCGGCCTTTCATAATCGAATATCCGCATCTTGGCCAGTGTTTTGGCCGCGTCACGAATCAGCCCGTCGCTGGATATGAACTCCGTGTACATCATATCCGCACCGAAATCCTTGCAAATATAGCGGAACGTCAGATCCGTGACATCCTCCATCGGAGCCAGGACAACGGGGGAAGGCCCCAGATCGATATTCCTTATCTTCACGGACTTCCTATTATATTATCAGTCAAGCAGGATGCTGTATGTGAATCTGAGATGGGGACGGCGCTGAGTGCCCGTTCCGTTTAAAATACCCATTGCGTAGTTGCGGTAGTCAATGTAACTGCCGTAAGTGTCTGTATATGTCCCCATCATCCATATATCGTCCAGAGGTGTTATGTCACTGTCATCCTTCTTGAGAATATTCTGGATGTAAATGCTTGCGTCGGATTTGTATTCGAACAGGGAGAGGTTTATCTCACCGTGGTCCATCGAAGCATCGGCTAATTCCTCTATCGGGGCGAATGTCACCAGACCGGAAGTGTCCCGAAAACGTCTGCAGGGAAACAGGGTTGAGGGGTATCCTGCATAATCCTCCCCATCTCCGGAGTATTCGAAAGGAAATACTACGGAGGCCTTTGTCAGGAGCATCCTGTCCATCTCGATTGCGTGCCCGTCCGCCCACTCTTTCATTGATTTCTTCAGGATTGCGGCATCGATTCTTGGCTTTATACCGCACAACCCTTCGTAATAGAGGGCCTCTGCGGGATCTTCCCCGGCATATTTGTCAGTGCTGGATGAATAGCTGCAGACGGAATAGTATGCGCCTAAGGAGAAATCGACTGTCGTGTCGCGTCTGACTCCCGAACTGTTGGTCGAGGTATAAGTCAGCGTGATGTACGAATAGGCCAGATTTATCCTGTTCAGGCGCCCTCCGAGGTCAAGTTCTTCGATGTCGTCCGTCTTGATGACGATGCCGTGGAAATTCTCCATAAACAGTTGGGCGCTGTCCAGCTGCTCGAAGCTCATATGAAAAATGGGCTCGGCAAACTCCTCCTTGAAATAGAGTTTGATTTCGTCACCTCCCGTATAGATTGCATTCTCCTTGAGGATGGATTCGGACCCGTATTTGTCAGGGGTGATGGAGTTGTTGAATATCAGTGAGGAATCCAGCTTTACGTTCAGCTGGTAGGCGTGAATGTTCTGGGGGATAATCTCTTCCGCCGTTGACAGAGCCTGCGTGCCGTCAATGGAAAGGACGGCTGCCATCTCCTTGAAGACAGGATTTCCTCCTATCACAAGAGAGTCGTATGTCGGAGTGATGGAGAACGCGGCCTCAGCGTGGAATCTCCCGCACATCGGGGTGTTTATGGCTCCGAAAATCGCGGTCTGCCCCAGATTGGTCTGGATGCTGTCTGCCATCGACATATACACAGGCAGGGGAATTTCTGCGACAGCCACGGAAATATCCTGATTGTCGGGCACGTATCCGGCTCCGAGAGTATGGTCAACGTTTATGCAGGAATGAAACAAAGGCAAGGCTGCGAGAGCAGTCACCCACAAAAGATACCGGTTTCTTTTCATTTCAATTCGGCTCCCTGTCCCAAAATTTCATCGTAAAACTGATTTGTCCTGCGGGCGATATCCGTATCGGAGGGGTCGAACTCCATATAGGGGAGAACAGGTACGCCTGTCTCAGACAAAAATGATTTCAATTTTTCATTCACGGTATCGGACCCGAGTACGACACCGTCTGAATATTGGATGGCCAGTCTGGCCAGCCCGATTCCATCGCACTCAGCTGCGATTTTCACATCCCCGCTATCAAGTCCGGAAGATACCAGCTTGGAAATGAGAGAAGTATTGAATTTCTCCTCTACCCTGTCGTTGTATAGGGATACGACAACTTTGGTCTTCTCGAAAATGGGATCGTTGTTGTAAAGTTTTTTCATCATCACGGGGACAAGATGTGAAATCCATCCGTGGCAGTGGACAATGTCGGGTTTCCAGCGAAGCTTCTTCACTGTCTCAAGGACACCTTGGGTAAAGAAGACAGCTCTCTCGTCATTGTCCGCAAAGAACTCTCCATCTTGATTGCAGTCAATCGCTTTGCGATGAAAAAAGTCCTCATTGTCAATGAAATAGACCTGCATCCTGGCTGCTGAGATGGAAGATACCTTTATCACCAGGGGATGGTCTGCTCCATTGATGACAAGATTCATTCCGGAGAGACGGATGACTTCATGCAACTGGTTGCGCCTTTCGTTCACAAGTCCGTAGCGCGGCATGAAGGCGCGGATACCGCATCCCTGTTCCTGCATACCGGAGGGCAGATATCGTCCAACTTTGGAGATGGCTGATTCCGGCAGATAGGGGAGAATCTCCGAGCAGACATAGAGGATTTTTTTCGTCTCTTCCATTTCAAGTCGTTTTTGGGCAAAATTCGTACAAAGGTAATAATTTTTTTTGACTATCTTTGGCTTTTGAATTGTAATGGAAAAGAGTAACAAAAATATTATCCGCCGGAGGATGATAAAGTCATATGCGACATCGGTCATCAGCATATCTCTGGTCCTCGTTCTGCTTGCATCTGCGGCCATATTTGTGATGAACGCGGGGAATATCGAAAATTTTTTCAAGGAAAATATCTCCTTTTCCGTGATTTTCAAACAATCCACCGCTGATGCCGAGGCGGTCGCCCTGTCGGAGAAACTCAGTGCAAAGGAGTTCGTGAAGGAGAGCAGGTATATCTCCAAGGAAGAGGGAACGCAGGAGATGAAACAGCTTCTCGGTGAGGATTTCCTTGAGGTGTTCGAGACTTCTCCCATTCCGATCTCCCTGGAACTGAAGATGGACGCCAGTGTCGTTACAAGAGATTCCATCGAAGCCATAAAGAAAGTGATTCTTTCGGAGCCGCTGGTTGAGGAGGTTGTCTATCAGGAGGCTCTTGTCGAAGCTGTCAATGAGAATCTGGAAAAGATTTCCACGGTCATCGCAGTTGTGGCTGTCATCCTGCTGGTGATTTCCTATGCCTTGATAAGCAGCACGGTACGTCTTAATATCCACGCCCGCCGCTTCACTATCCATACAATGAGTCTTGTCGGGGCCAAGCGCTCCTTTATAGCCCGTCCGTTCGTAGTTCGTGCTGTCATTCAGGGGCTCGTGTCCGGATTGATTGCCGTCGGCACGTTGACAGCTGTGTTGAATCGCATTTGCGGCAAATATGAAATCCTTGCATCGCTTTTCAATACCAGAATTACAGTTTTCGTACTTTCGGGCACCATCCTTGCCGGAGTGCTGATATGCGTTGTCTCCACCTTCGCTGTGGTCAGAAGAGTGGCCTATATGTCAAAAGATGATCTATACTATTAACAACAAAGATATATGAGTGAATTTTCCCTTCCGAAAAAGAGTGTTAAACTGATACTGGTCGGTCTTGTAGTGATGGTTTCCGGATATATCCTTCTTATGGGGGGCGGTTCCGGGACGCCTGATACGTTCAACCCTGCAATGTTCAACTTTCAGAGGATGGTCCTCTCCCCGCTTCTTGTCGTTCTGGGCATAGCCATCATAATCATTGCAATAATGAGAAAACCCCGCGGGGATGAGTGATGAGCGCATTTGAAGCAATAATACTTGGCCTTCTGCAGGGTCTGACAGAGTTCCTCCCCGTAAGCAGCAGCGGTCATCTGACAATCGCAAAGGCTCTTTTCGGAATTGAGACCAGCGATCTGAGCTTTGAAGTGGTGACCCACGCCGCCACCGTATGCGCGACTATCATAGTTTTCCGCAAAGAAATTCTTGATCTGCTCAAGGGCTTGTTCAAGTTCAAATACAACGACCAGACCCGATATGTCTGTATGATTGCCGTTTCGATGATACCTGTCTTTGTCGTGGGGATGTTTTTCAAGGATTGCGTGGAAGCTCTGTTCGGAGGCGGATTGACAGTTGTAGGGACAGCCCTCCTTGCCACGGCTGCCCTTCTCTTCTTTTCCGGCAGGAATTCAGGAAAGCAGATCAAACCCTTGTCATACAAATCGGCATTCATAATCGGACTTGCTCAAGCTGTGGCGGTGATTCCCGGCCTCTCTCGCAGCGGCTCCACCATTGCCACCGGGCTTATTTGCGGAGTGAAGCGTGACCAGGTGGCGCAGTTTTCCTTCCTTATGGTCCTCATTCCCATTCTGGGTGAGGCTTTTCTGGAGCTGGTAGGCGGAGACTTCGCCGTAAGTTCCATCGGAGTGATGTCTCTTGTCGCAGGCTTTGTCGCGGCATTCGTTTCCGGACTTGTCGCGTGCAGGTTTATGATTGCCGTGGTCAAGAGGGCGAAGCTCCACTGGTTTGCAATCTACTGCGCGCTTGTCGGTATAGCCTGCCTGATATTCTGAGATGAATTATTATTTCGTCAGTGACGTACATCTGGGACTATCCGACGGTACGGCGGTCTGCAGGATGGCTTCATTCGTGGACTTCCTGCGTGAAATCAGGGGACGGGCCGACGGACTCTATCTTCTCGGGGACATATTCGATTTCTGGGTGGAGTACGAGGATGAGATTCCCTCGGGCTACGACCCTGTCCTGACCGAATTGAAGAATCTTTCTGACAGCGGATGTTCAGTCCATTTCTTCAAGGGCAATCACGACTACTGGACTCTGAACTATTTTGAAAGGAATCTGGGGATTGAGGTGGTCGATGAACCGTACCGGGTGGAAAAACTGAACGACCTTATTTTCTGCGTGGGACACGGAGATGTTTTGGGATGTACTTCACTCCGGGCGAACATTGTTTTCTATCTTTTCCGCAATCCTCTGCTCATCGGAATACTGAGAAAACTGCCGCGCCGCTGGATAAAGGCGTTCGGACATTGGTGGTCTTCAAGAAGCCGGAAGAGCAGCCGCGAATACTCTTTTGAACTGGAAAGGTCTGATATTCTGAATTTTGCAGAAAAGATGCATGAAAATGTCCACGTGGACCACTTCGTCTTCGGCCATTTTCACAGAAGCGTCTCAAAGAGGATGAAAAACGGAGCATTCATCCATATCCTTGGTGATTGGAGAGACGGACAGAATTATCTGAATCTTTCGGGAATGTATATTTCGGGGCGGGGCTTGCCGAAGACCAGCATATAAAGGTCGTCGAATTCGCCTCTTTCCCAATAGCCTACAAGTTCCTCCAAGTCCTTGTCTTCGTTGAACTTGTCATACGGCTGCTTCAAGTTCCCCTTGAAAAGTTTTGCAACGCCCTGCCAGAATCCCGCCGTTGCACCGTTGAAATAGTATTTGATGATATAATAGGGTGTCATCCCTACCTCCCTGTCAATAAGCCTTATCATCATAAGTCCTTGCTTGAGCGTAAGTTTGCGGAGGACGGGGTCGAAATCGTGAAGAACGTCGTCCTTCATCTTATGGAGATATTTCTCCTTCTGACGTTCACTGAACCCTTGAGCGATGAAAAGACTGTCAGTCTCCTTGATTACACGGCTGACAACCAATGCATAGGGGTATGCCTTACTGAAATTGTGAACCCTTTTGTAATATGCCACCCAGTTTCTCCGGCTCATTGTCTGTTTGGGGTGAATCATTGCCGGGGGGATTTCGTCAAAGAAGGTGGTGTCACCGCCGGCGACGGAATAGTTCATCAGGTCCAGGCTGTCAAGTCTTATCTGGGAGGATGCCTGAAATGAGTGAGACAGCAGGGTGATTGACAATGACAGTATGATTATAATTTTTCTCACTTTGCGACTCTCCTGAGGACCAGTGATGCATTCTGCCCTCCGAATCCGAAATTGTTGCTGAGAGCAACGTCAACGTTCCGATGCTGGGGGGCGTTCAACGTAAGATTCAATTTGTAATCTATCTTTTCGTCTTCTGTCGTGAAATTGATGGTTGGGGGAATTATACCGTCCCGGATTGCGTGGATGCAGGCAAGGGCCTCAATAGCTCCGGCTGCTCCGAGAAGGTGTCCCGTCATCGATTTGGTGGAACTGATGTTGAGATTGTAGGATTTCTCTCCGAACAGGGATTTGATGGCATTGAGTTCCGCAATGTCACCAAGAGGGGTGGATGTGCCGTGTGCGTTGATATAATCGACGTCGCCAGGATTCAGGCCTGAAGAGCGGAGGGCAAGAGCCATCGCTTCCGCGGCCATGCTGCCGTCTTCCAGCGGGGCGGTGATGTGACTGGCGTCACAGGTCATTCCTTCTCCCGCAACTTCGGCATAAATCGCAGCTCCGCGCCGGAGAGCGTGCTCATATTCTTCCAATATGAGAATTGCAGAGCCTTCTCCCATTACGAAGCCGTCCCTGAATTTGTCAAAAGGTCTGGAAGCACTCTTGCAGTCATCGTTGCGGGTGCTGATGGCCCGGGCCGAATTGAACCCGCCGACCCCTGTACGGGCGATGGGAGCCTCGCTGCCTCCGGAAATCATAATGTCGGCACGTCCGCAGCGAATCTGGTTGCAGGCTGTCATTATGGCGTGGGTGGAAGTGGCGCAGGCGGAAGAGACCCCGAAGTTCGGACCCTTGAAGCCATATTTTATCGCGATATGGCCGGAAGCGATATTGCAGATGAATTTCGGAATGATAAATGGGCTGAATCGAGGTTCTTCGCCTTCGACATAGTCCATCATCTCATTCTCGAATGTACTCAATCCCCCTACTCCTGACCCTACCACGACACCCGCTCTTAAAAGGTCAATGGAGTCAAGGTCTATCTTGCTGTCCATAATGGCCTCGTGGGCTGCTATCATTGCAAATTGGGCGTAAAGGTCGGTCTTTCTCGCCTCCTTGCGGTCGATTGCATTCTGGAATTTGTCAGGATTGTAGTCCGGGATTTCACACGCGAACCGAGTCTTGAAAAGAGTTGCGTCAAACCTTGTGATAGGACACGCACCGCTTTTGCCGGCATCAAGATTCTTGAAAAACTCGGCAACGTTGTTACCCAACGGGTTGATGGTTCCTATACCTGTGACGACAACTCTTTTCATCATCGGACAATTTTTCTTACTGCTTTTGTGCGGTAATGAAATCAATGGCATCCTGAACGGTGGAAATCTTTTCAGCTTCCTCGTCGGGAATCTTGACGTCGAATTCTTTCTCGAATTCCATAATAAGTTCAACGGTATCGAGTGAATCCGCGCCCAAATCATTGACAAAACTTGCGGTGGGAGTCACCTCACTTTCATCAGCGCCAAGTTTATAAACAATAATCTGCTTGACTTTTGAAGCGATATCTTGCATAGTATTGGTTTTGGTTTGGTTAGTTTTTAGTCATCTGTAAGGGAGAATCTGTGGAAAGCCAAAACTTTGGCATCCTTATCGACAGCTGCGATGGCATCCTTTACTGAAACCTTGCCGTCGCCCATCTGATACTCCTGTTCTTCGAGAGTGCATTCCTTGAAGAATTTCTGAACACGGCCATTGGCGATGTTCTGAATCATCTGCTCGGGGAGATTTGCAGCCTTTTCAGCGGCAACCTTCACTTTGATTTCACGTGCCTGCTGAGCCTGCTCGGGAGTCAGCCATCCTTTGGCTGTGTTGGATTCGATATGGTCTTCGCTGTCGCAGTGGGCGGGGTTGATGCCCGCTTTCTTGAGAGCAGAATCGACTGCCTTCTGAATCTGTTCCTCCTTGGTCTTCTCGATGGCCACCTGACGCTCTTTCTCGACAACGTCTGCGGGGCAGTCCGCTGCTGAAACTGAGACAGGGTTCATTGAAACGACCTGCATTGCAATACCTTTGCCAAGCTCTTCGGGAACGGCCTTGTTGAAGGCTACGATTGCGCCGAGCTTGCCGTTGATGGCGTGGACATACTGTGCAATGTAAGGGGCCTCAAGTCTGCCGTAGAAAGCAAGGGAATGCTTCTCCCCGCTCTTTCCGGTCTGCTGTGAAATGGCATCTTCGACGGTCTCACCGTTCGCGATGGTGCAAGCCTTGAGAGCTTCGACGTCAGCGGGGAAGTTCTTGATGGCAGAATCGGCGATGGCGTTCGCCAGGGCCTGGAACTCTGAATTCTGTGAAACGAAATCGGTTTCGCAACCGAGGCATACGAGGATGGCTTTGCTACCTTCGACGCGGGCCTTGACAGCACCTTCCGTTGTTTCACGGTCAGCACGTTTGGCTGCTACCAGTTTACCTTTTTCGCGGATAATCTCCTGTGCACGGGCGAAATCGCCGTCAGCCTCTACGAGAGCCTTCTTGCAATCCATCATTCCCGCGCCGGTCATTTTGCGCAATTTTGCGACATCTGCTGCTTTAATTTCCATAGTAATCAGAGTATATCATTATTCTTCAGTTTCTGCTGCAGGAGCTTCAGCCTCTTCGGATGCCTTCTCTTCGGCATTCTTGCGGGGACGAATCTTCTTTGCGGGAGCTGCAGTCTCTTCCTTCTCCTCCTCGATTTCCTTCTCTTTCTCCTTTTCGAGACGGCGGTCCTCAAGACCTTCATTTATGGCTTTGCAGAGAGTCTCTGTAACTACCTGGATGCTCTTGGCGGCATCATCGTTTGCCGGAATCACATAATCGATTGTGGTAGGGTCGCAACAAGTATCAACCATTGCGATAACCGGGATGTTCAGGCGGTTGGCCTCACGGACAGCGTTCATCTCCTTCTGCACGTCAACGATGAAAATCGCTGAAGGAAGTCGGTTGAGGTCTGCGATGGAGCCGAGGTTCTTCTCAAGTTTAGCCCTCTGGCGGGAAATCTGGAGACGTTCTCTTTTTGCCAAAGTTTCGAATGTACCGTCAGTCATCATCTTGTCGATGGTGTTCATTTTCTTGACAGCCTTGCGGATTGTGGGGAAGTTGGTGAGCATACCGCCGGCCCAGCGTTCGGTGACGTACGGCATATTCACGCTTTGAGCGCACTGTGCAACTATGTCCTTTGCCTGTTTTTTCGTGGCGACAAACAATATCTTGCGGCCTGAATATGCAAGCTGTTTCATTACAGCGGCGGCTTCATCTATCTTGACGACAGTTTTGTGCAGGTCAATGATGTGAATCCCGTTCTTCTCCATAAAAATGTAAGGAGCCATCTTGGGATTCCATTTTCTCTTCAGGTGACCGAAGTGAACACCTGCATCGAGTAAGTCTTGGAAATTTGTTCTTGACATTTTTGTTTTCTTTTTGTTTTTCAATTCTCTTTTCTTCAACCGGGAGCAGCGAAAATCATTTCGGTCTCACCGGTTTTCCGCAGCCGAACAAATCTCAGGCAGCCTTTGCAGGATCCGGAAATTTTGAATTCAGGCTGTGCATAAAATCAGACAAACATTAACGTTTGCTGAACTGGAAGCGTCTGCGTGCGCCGGGCTGACCGGGTTTCTTACGCTCAACCTCGCGGGCGTCACGGGTAAGAAAGCCGTTTGATTTGAGAACCGGACGATAACTTTCCGCATCAACTTTGCAGAGGGCGCGGGCGATGCCCAGACGGATGGCTTCCGCCTGTCCTTTGATACCGCCGCCATCAACGTTGATCTTGATGTCAAAATTTGCGGCAGTCTCGGTGATGTTCAAGGGCTGATTGACGATATATTTCAAAGTGTCTTCCTTGAAATATTCATCCAGAGTGCGGCCGTTGATTGTAATGCTGCCTTTTCCAGTGCTGAGGTAAACGCGGGCAACTGCTGATTTACGTCTTCCAAGGGCGTTAATTACTTCCATGCTGCGACTTAAATTTCGTTAAGGTTAATTTTTCTGGGTTTCTGCGCTTCGTGCGGATGCTGTTCGCCTGCATAGACGTAGAGGTTGTTGAACAGCGCTGAACCGAGACGGTTCTTGGGAAGCATGCCTTTGACGGCATTCTGCACTACTGCAGCCGGCCTTTTGGCCAAAAGTTTTTCAGGAGTGGTTGTACGCTGGCCTCCAGGATATCCTGTGTGGCGGGTATATACCTTATCTGTCAGCTTGTTGCCTGTGAGTTTCACCTGCTCTGCGTTGATGATGATGACATTGTCACCACAATCCGCATTGGGAGTGAAAGTCGGCTTGTTCTTGCCGCGGAGAATAAGGGCAACTCTTGAAGCCAGACGACCAAGAACCTGATCCTTGGCGTCAATAATCACCCACTGTTTGTCTGCAGTGGCTTTATTGACTGAGATTGTCTTGTAACTTAAAGTTTCCACTTTGTTGATTTTTAGGTTAATACTTAGTTTAGTTGCGACTCCTTGCATTTCAAGGGGCTGCAAATATACACATTTTTTCCATTGCAACAAATATTTTATCTCGTACCTTTGCCGTATGGAAATAGTATTCGCAACAAACAATCCGCACAAGGCTGAGGAGGCCCGTGCTATTTTTGGAGACGGTTTTGAAATCATCACGCCCTCCTCTCTCGGATATGAGGGGGACATTCCGGAGACACATCCTACAATAAGGGAAAATTCCATCCAGAAAGCGCTTTTCGTGTGGGAGAGGTTCAAAAAGAACTGCTTTGCAGATGATACCGGGCTGGAAGTGGATTTCCTCGGTGGAGCCCCGGGCGTACACTCGGCCCGATATGCTGGGGATGAAAAAAAACCCGAAAAGAACAGGGCGAAACTGCTGCATGAGTTGCAGGGCGTGCCTTTTGAAAGGAGGACGGCCCGTTTCAAGTGTGTGATAACATTTGTGGAAAACGGTAAGGTGACAGAATTCGAGGGGACCTGTGAAGGCCGTATCGCCTTGGAGGAAAGCACTGCCGTGAACGGGTTCGGATATGACAAGATTTTCATCCCGGACGGGTTTGACGTCACTATGGCGGAAATCACTCCGGAGCAGAAGAATGCCATCTCTCACAGAGGGGCTGCAATGAGGAAACTGCTATGCCATCTGCAGGGCCGTCACGCATAATAGTCCTTCACCAGACCAAGTATTCCGACCACAGCCTGATAATTCACGCCATAGATTCCGGGCTCGGCAGGCAGGGGTTTCTCCTCCGTGGGGCGGGGAAGAAATCGGGAAGCCGGGTCGTCTCGGAGTTCCACAGTCTCAGCATACTTGACGTGGTGTCTTCGGGGAAACCGGAGAATGGGTTGAGATATCTCAGGGAGTGGGACCCGGTCCGGCCTCTGCTTAACCTGCGGACTGACATATTCAAAAGTTCCGTAGCCCTCTTCATAAGCGAGGTCCTGTATCGCAGTCTGACTGCCGGGGCATCCGACGCAAATCTTTTCGACTGGCTCTGCTCCGCAATCGTCAGGTTGGATTCGGCGGAGGGGAGCATCGCGAATTTCCACCTCTGGTTCATTGTCTCTTACTGCGCCGGGATGGGTTTTGCCCCGGATGGAAATCCTGAACCGGGCGATATCTTCACTGCGGAGGAGTCGGCTCTACTCTCCGAAATAGCCTCCCGCCCGTTTGAGGAGGTGATGGCCATCCCTCTGAATGGTTCTGCAAGGCGCTCCTTCTCCCTCAAGATGGTGAAATATCTCTCATATCATCTGGGAGTGACGCTGAATATCCGTTCCCTTGACGTATTGCACGAATTGTTTGCCTGACTTGCGGAAAATTGCTATATTCCCGGACCTCTGGCCTGTTTCTTGATGTTCTTGGTCGGTTTTGTGCGTGATTATCCACGATTTTCACTTGCAATTCAGAAAGAATCATTATATTTGCAACAAGAAGATTGTTCAACAGTGAGAGATAAGCGCCTCACACACGTTGAGAAACCTAAACAGAGTACCTTATTCCAAGCAAATAATGTACTCTGTTTTTTAGTCCTACCGGATGTAATGCTTGCCCAAGGAAAGCCGCTCCGACGCTCCACGCTTTACAAATTATCATTATGACAGACTATCGTATTTTTCAAGACGTGTGCGAGCGCCTTTTTGAAGAGCTTGTCAAAGAGTTGCTCAAGAATCGGTTCACCGTTGTTTCCGTGCCCCGGAGACGCTCCCTGCGATTGGTTCTACAATGCCGGCAGGGACAGGTTGCGGCGGATGCTGCGTTTCAGTGCAAATTTTTTGCATTTCCGGAATATAATTATTTAATTCGCAACCAAATGACCGTTTCAGGCACATATAATTCTTCTGTTCCCGTCCCGACCTTGTGGGGGGGGGTATAAGTGCCTATCAATCAATAGTTTATACAATTGTTACGGCGGTTTTGTCTTCAGGACCGCGGCTTCGTCGTGTCCGGACGGCTTCACCCGTTCCGGCATAACGGCGTTTTTTTCTCCAACGAATTTTATCAAATTTTTTACAAATCAATAATTTCCCCAAAAACAATGAATGAAGTCAAAAACAATGAACTGCGGGAGCGTCAGATTTACGTTCCTGCGAGCGTGAAAGTGATTGAGGTCACTTCGCAGAGAGCAATCCTTTCGGCAAGCAATCCGAACGGAACTTCTCCCTATGAACGCGAAACCTGGTAGGCAAAAGTTGAAAAAATCAAACACTTAATTAAGAAAAAGATGAAAAAGACGATAATACTTGCATCGGTTGCAGTCGCAGCCATCTTCGTGTTCTCTTCCTGCCAGAAGGAGGACCTTGAAAACACATCAGTGAGCGGTGTCCGCATCATCACCGCTGAATTCGAAAATACCGCAACCAAGACGACGCTCAGCACAGAGGACAATGTAACCCCATTGTGGAAAGAAGATGACGTAATCCGCGTCTTTGGTACCAGAGCTAGTGGAAACCAATACGATGAAATCACGCTTACGTCAGGACAAATTACAAATGATGGAAGGACGATAACGTTCACAACTGAACTCACCGGTACCCTCTATGCAGTCTATCCCGCAACTGCCACAACAATGGCAAGCTGCAGCGACGGCAAAATCACCTTCACCATCCCCGCAGTCCAGGACGGCACCTTCGCCAGCGCCAACATCTGCGTCGCCAGGAGCAGCACGGATGACGAGACAAACAAGGACAAACTCGTGTTCAGCAACGCAACCTCGGTTCTTGAGTTCAGCCAGACGGCTGCCACTACAAAGGTTCTTGGCGTAAGGGTGGAGGCCGCAAGTGCAATAGCCGGTTCTATGACCGTAAATTACAAGGCAGACGGAACGTTCGACACTCCGACAACGTCATCCCTTACCGGAAAACTCATAAATGTCAAGTCCAAAACAGCAGAAGACAAGTACTACATCGCGGTCGCTCCCGTCACCACGGGCAAGATAGAGTTCGAGTACCAGAAGGCGGTAGAGGTTGCCACCGTGACTACTGACGCGGGAAAGACACTGTCCGCGAATACAATCTATGCCTGCCCCTCAATGGACGAACAGACATATGTGATAAAGAGTGGCTCTATCAACGGAAAAGACTACGTTCAGGTCGGTTCAGTCAAGTGGGCAACGATGAATCTCGGAGCCACCACCGTTGCTGACAATAAAAAGACCTGTTATGGTGATTATTTCGCCTGGGGTGAAACCTCGGAGCATTCATTAAAGTCTGATATATCATTCTCTAACCCTATTGAAAATGCATTTGCTGATGGTCATAGTTTTGAAACTGCTCCCGCTATAGGTGATCCGGCAACGCTTCCTTTGGATAAAGATGCTGCCCATTCCATTTGGGGCCTCAACTGGCGTATGCCGACCTCTGCTGAGTTCCAGGCATTGTATGAAGCATGTGGTAAAACTGGCGAATACTGCACGCCGTCATCTGGCGGCACATCTACTACAACAGCGAAGGGCATCTATTGGTGCAGCAATTACAAAGGAGTGGAAGGACTTCTCTTCATCGTTAAAGACAACGGTGCTTGCTTGTTCTTCCCCGCTGCGGGCTTCGGCATCAATACCGGCCTCAGCCTTGCGGGCTCCTCCGGCTACTATTGGTCGAGTTCTCGCGACCCGTCCGATACAGACTTCGCGTACAGCCTGGACTTCGATTCGGGCTATGTCGGTCCGCAGAGCTACAACTACCGTTACCACGGCTTGTCAGTCCGTCCCGTCTCAGATTAATAAAAAACACCTTTCCCAAGCCCAACGGGCTCAGGAAAGGTGACAAATTTAAAAAACTCAAAAGCATTATCGCGCCGCCCCCGGGGCGGCGCGTGGTGACTTTGGTAAAACCAACTTTAAGAAAAACGACTCAGAAGTGACCCAGAAGGAAATCATCGAATTCGAGGAGACCAACACCGGAGTAATACGGCTCTATCTTGAGGGTTCGTTCTACAAGGCGTACGAGCGAAGCGCGTTCGCCTTCTGCACCCGCGTCAAGGATTACAGGGTTCTCCGTAAGGAGTCAAAGACTCTCGGAAGGGACATCCTGTATGTGGGGTTCCCGATGACCGCCCTTGACAGGACTCTCGGGAATGCGATGACAAGAAAGGTGAGCGACACCACTCTTGACGTCGTCCTGTCCTACCCGATGAATGAGAACGAGTTCCTCCAGTGGAGGGACGCTCAGGAGGTGGAGCAGGCATCGCGAGCCCTTCTTTCCCCGTACACCAAGGTCATAGAGAAGTCACCGGTGTACAAGACGGCGTACGACATCCTCACCCAGGTCATACTCATTTCCAAAAACATCTCCAAGAACTGCCAGACTCCTTTCGGACAGCGGATGAAGGAACTCTCATACAGGACCTGCTATATAGTCAGGTGTCTGTATGACCTCAAGGGTGGGCAGAGAGCGCAGTCAATCGCCGAGGCGCTTCCTCTTTACGATGAACTGGCATTCCTCCTCCAGCTGATGAAGGACTGCAGGGAAGTGTCGCTGAACTCCTTCGCGCTTCTGAGCGAGCAGATACAATCCGTAAGCAGGCAGCTGTCCATTCTGCAGCGAAAGGCCACAGGCCCTGTACCTGCGGAGTGAGACTGAATCAGTGGTGCGGGCGATGTCAAACTCCGAGGACTCCCACTGCGTTTCCGAAGGGGTGACCGGGATTTTCCGGGGCATTCCGCACCACCAGACGCTCTGTTGTTCTTCCCCGCTGCGGGCAACGGCAACAATACCAGCCTCAACAATGCGGGCTCTTACGGCCGCTATTGGTCAAGTACTTGGTACAGTTCAGACTACGCGTACCGCCTGCGCTTCGATAGCGGCGATGTCGGTCCGCAGCGCAGCGACTACCGTTACAACGGCTTCCCCGTGCGTCCTGTCTCAGCGTCAGTCGGACAGCGGGCTGCTTACGGATATTTTCAAGGCATATTACAATGCCCGTTCCAACAAAAGGAACACATATTCCCAGGTTCGTTTTGAAAGGAATCTGCCTTTCAATCTTAATGCACTATTCGAGGAAGTGCGGGACCGCACTTATCGTCCCGAGCGTTCGATGTGCTTCATAATCAGGGATCCGGTGCAGCGGGAGGTATTCGCCGCGTCGTTCCGCGACAGAATCATCCATCACTATCTCTACAATCAGTTGGAGCCGGTCCTTGACCCGGCTTTCATATACGATTCATACTCCTGCCGTAAGGGGAAGGGGACTCTTTTCGGCATCGAAAGGCTGGAGCATCACATCCGTTCCTGCAGCGAGAACTATCACAGGCACTGCTTTGCGCTCAAGCTCGACATCGAGGGCTATTTCATGAATATGGACAGGAGCCTGCTGTTCGATATGCTCCTTTCCAGGATAGATTCTCTTGCATCGGGAGGCAGGCTCCCCTCGGGTTTCGACTATGATACTGTTCTGTTCCTCCTCCGGCAGATAGTGTTTCTGGACCCGACC
>JAZLIS010000040.1:0-16770 GCA_045617505.1 Bacteroidales bacterium
CTGCGGTTATGTAATTATTTTCCCGGTGTTGTGATGGATATATCCTGTCTGGCAACTTTGGCTCCCGAAGAGGGAGGGGACCCACTTTAGTGGGGAGGATTGCCAGACAGGATATATCCATCACAACGTATCACTCGTCCAGACAAATGTTTGTGCAAAACGCGAACCGATGGAGCAGCGAGAGCAGAGGCAAAGACGTAAGGTGGCTTAGTGACTCGCGTCCGCGCAACTTTGTTTTTTTGTGGGGGAAATTTCCTTCAAAACAACTTTTATACCCCTAATACAATTGCAGGATCTATTTTTAGATATTCGCTGATTTTTCTTGCAGTTGAAAGAGTTGGCTCAGCTCGCCCGGAAAAGAAGTCACTGATTCGTGATGGACTGACACCGATAAGTTCTGCGGCGGCTTTTTGCGTGAGTCCCATTTCCGCCATCCTCAATTTCATGATATCAAGTAAACTTGGCTTCCCAATTGCAAAATTCTCTTCAGAGTAATCTGCAACAAGATTGGAAAGGAGCTCAAGTTCCATACTTGCCGGATTATTCGTGGGGGTGTCGTCCGTAACCAATGGCATAAGTTCTTCAACTCGGGCAACCGCCCAATCATATTGTTCTTTAGTCTTTATCGAAGTCATATCTATATATTTTTACAGTCAATTTTATCATATTCTTCGTGTGTTCCAATAAACCGGATATACACGAAATGAATGGTGAATTTAATGACAACAACCAGCCTGAAATGATTTCCCATAATATTGAATACATAGTGCTGATTCCCTACATTGTCTGCAGAACGAAAAGAATTCTTCACATCGGCAAAACATTTCCATTCACTTTTCTTTACAATTGTCGCCCACTCTTGAAAGGCGGTTTTTGTCTCAGGATGCTCAGAGATGTATTCTTTTAAATGTTGTTCAGTAAAAATTCTCATGCGACAAATATAGCTATATAAGTTTTGAAATGCAAAAATAAATTTTGATTTTCAAAACAATGCAAAATCTGAGTTTTGCCTTCGGGGTTACAAAGGTTTCACGAGGTCAAGGGCCGACTGGATTTTTGCCCGGACATCTGAGTCGATATTGTAATTGTCGCACCAAATACCGAACCTGTCAACAGCGGTGAGGACTTTTTCAATTTTCTCCTTCGGGCTATCCACGAAGTCCTCGGCAAAATCAATGAAGTCGGCAATGCTGACGGAAGAATGCTTTCCCATCACCCCGAGAGAATGGATATGGGCGGAATGGTCTTCCCAGACATTTGCCGTAAACGTCACGTCATAAGCAGGCGATAAGCGCCATCTGCCGCTTCTGTCCATTATGAACGAAAAATTCTTGTTGTGGTCGTCGGAGACGCCGGCTGCAAAATTGAACACCATCCTGAGAAATATCTGTTCCCTGTCTTCCTGAGGCAGGGACAACGTATCGGCGAGCCATACCATCTTCAGATAGTCATCCGCCCCCGGCATAATGGCCGCAAGAGTCTGCGTGAAAATCTTCTCCCCGTTCACTCTGTCGAACCTTTCCGTAAGAAAATGATTCTTCCTGTCAATATTCTTCAGGAAACAAGGCATCATCGTTATCCCGGCCTCTCTGGCCATCTCGTGCCATATCATCTCAATTTCGGATGTCGGAGACTGAGGATCTTCCTTGAACTTGATGATATAGTGCTTGAAATCCTCAGGCAGGTCCACCTGACCGGATCTGAATACTCCGGTATGAGGGTTGTATGCCACGACAGCTTTGGGCCTTTTGCCTCCGGCGGATGTGCCGAGGTATATGAGCTTTTTCATCGTGATGTTCTCACTTTCTGAAATGACCGCCGCCATTCTGTCCCGATATACTTTTGAGGCAAGGTCGGCGAGGGATGACATATTGATATCGTCTTTACTTTCAGCCTCTCCGCACTCAGGGACGAACTCCAATGCCCCCATAGCTCTTCTGCCTATGTATGAAAGCTTGAGCAGGGGCGTCGACTCCGGCAGACTCACTTTGTTGTCCGTCAACCATTTGTCAAATAGGGTGGAGCCCCACTTGTCTGGAAGAGAATCCGCAATGAATTCAGGAAGCCCCTGATAGAGCTCCCCGGGCCGCCCGTAGAAGGCCGTCTGCATCATCCTTCCTTTCCTGTGGGTTGAAGGACAAATGTCAAATGGCAGTTCGAAGTATTTGTCGCTGAACTGAAATACTGAGAGCTGCCTGTCAGCATCCCAGGTGAGCCTGCCTATGCAAGTTCCCCAAAGTAGAACGTCCACTATTGCCGGGTTCTTTGTCATAATGATGCCATTTTGTATTCCGATTTGCAATTCTTTCTCCTCACTCCCGACGTTCTGTCCGTCAGAAACGGCGATTCCGGGGCATCGGGAACAAGGTCCGCAAACCCTTCAAGGACTCCGCAGGCACGCATTATCTTTATCAGCGTACAAATGTTGATGTCGGATATGGCCTCCGATTCGATTCTTTTCACGGATGCGATTGACACTCCGCTTCTTGATGCGAACTCCTGTTGCGTCACGCAGCAGCTCCGCCTCAAAGCCTTCACCTTGCGGCATATCTCCAGAACGATGGCCTCGTCACTGAAATCATAGATGGTGTATCTGTCAATCTGTGTTTTCATTCTCAAAGTATCATTAATGATACAAATATAGGGATATTTTATTTTCTTTTCTAAATATTTTACCAATTAGTATCAGATATGATACATTTTTCAGAATTCGGAGAAAATTGATTAATTTTACAAATATGAAAAGAATACTGATTATTGCGACGGCGGTCATATTGCTGGCCGGTGGTTGTGGCCACGGGGACAAAGTCCCGACCTGGGCCGAGGAATTCAACGGAAACGAAATAGACTGGAGTGTCTGGAGCAAGATTCCGAGAGGTACTCCGCATTGGCAGATTCATATGTCCGACTGTGATGACTGCTTTGAGTTGAGGGACGGATGCCTCGTCCTGAAAGGAATCGTCAATCCGGGAGTCGAAGGCGACGATTCTCCGCTGCTTACAGGAGGAGTATGGACACACGGGAAGAAATCCTTCGGCTACGGAAGGCTTGAAATCTGCGCCAGAATAGGGGAGGCGCAGGGTGCCTGGCCGGCTCTGTGGATGATGCCCCAGGCAGGCGAACCTATGCTTGAGAACGAATACGGCGGGGAGATAGATATCTGCGAGAAGTTGAATTTCGATGACATCGCATATCAGACACTTCATACCAGATATACCCTTTCGGACACCACGGGCCACGTCCACGGCGCGACAGGGCCGATCAAGCGCAACGAGTTCAACGTATATGCCGTAGAACACTACCGGGACAGCATCAAATTGTTCATCAATGACGTATGCACTCTCAACTACAAGCGTCAGAGCGAACTGGGCCCTCTCCAGTGGTCATTCGACAAGCAGTTCGCCCTCTATGTGGATATGCAGGTCGGCGCGCCCTGGCCGGGCGAAGCGCGGCTTGAGGACCTTCCTGTGGAGATGGAAATCGACTGGATACGGTTCTACGAATACCCCGAAGAGTAAGGGGCTTCAGAGCAGGTTTACGTTTTGTGACGCTATGGCAGACAATTATTTGGAAAAACGTTACGAAGAGGTGTTCGGCAGTGGGGCCGCATCTCGCACTGTTACTCCCAGGCACGCTTCCCTTGACAGGCTTCTGCTTCTGAACCGCAGCTACAGGGGGTACGACAAGAGTTATGAGGTCCATAAACTTCAGTTGGATGCAATCGTTGCAGTGAACACGAAGGTCGCTTCGAGCATTAACAAGCAAAGGCTCCGTTTTCTCGAGGTCATCCGCGGACCTGTGGCCGACATTGTCAACAGCAATATCGCGATGGGCCGGCTTCTGCCTGAACTCAATCTGCCTCTCCCGGGGACTGAGCCGGAAGCGTTCATAGTTGTATGCGCTACCTGTGAGGAGAATCCGGGAGTTGACATCGATTTGGGAATTTCATTGCAGAGTATGCTTCTCAAGGCTGTTGACCTTGGCCTTGGGGGAATCATTATCCGCAATTTCAACAAGGCAAAACTGCAGGCTGAACTGGGCCTTGAACTTCTCCCTCTCGCCGTTCTTGCAATAGGCAAACCCGCGGAGCGCATATCGCTTGTCCCCGTCCGCCTCGGCGATGATTTGAGCTACTATCGCAAGGACGGGGTGCACTATGTCCCCAAACTTGTACTGGAGGATTTGTTGGTTTAAACAGGTCCTTGGGCGATGACGGCGGAAAAGTCAGCCCGGAAACTCTACTTTGCGGTGCAGGTAGGGAAGGCCGAGATTCTCAGGCGGGCGGCCCCCATCGGTATAAGGGTGATATCCTCCACTGTCTCTGACTTGGCGGCGGTTTCGTAAGGAAGCACGCCGGTCAGGCCGTATTCGTCAATGCCCCAGGAGGGGACCTGACGCCCTTTTGCCTTGAACCGTATGGGACAGTTTTCGATGGTGAAGGGATTGTTGTTCCCGGGCCATTCTCCTCTTTCGATGACGATGGGCGCGTCGGTAGCCAGAGCGTAGTTCCAGGGTGTTGTCGGATAGATATCATAGCTGGGCCACTTGGCGGCATCTGCGCCCTTCTGCCATTTTGAGTCGTGGATTGCCGTTTCGCGGGAATCCTTCCTGACATAATTTTCACCTATCAGGAGAGACAGCGTGAGCGGACCGTAATCCACGCTGACACTGTTCTTGTTCACCTGCCAGTTCCTTGTAGAGAGCTCCATCGGGACGTTGAGAGTCACCACGTCACCATCGCTCCACTTCCTTTCGATACGGGCTCGGCATCCGGCTTCGAGAGTCGCGACTGCCTTGCGTCCGTTGACCTTTATGCCGGCATCCCTGCACCAGGAGGGGATTCGGAGGTAGAGGGGGAACGTTACGTCATTGTGGGTTGATACCGTAAAACGAATCTGCTCTTCGAATGGATAGTCCGTCTCTTCTTTCAGTGTGACATTCACTCCGTCAGCAACTTCCGCTTTGGCCTCGCACTCCGAATAGAGTTCCACCGCAAGACCGTTGTCCTGAGTTGCCATCACGAGATACTGAGAGTAGTAGGGCCAGGCGAAACCGTGGTTATGCTGGCAGCAGCGGCTGCTGAATGGGTTCATGGAGAGGAACGGTCCGTCGTTGTCGATGCCTGGCGCATGATTCTCCGAATCACTGACAGCGTGGTTGGGAGCTGTGATGTATCTGAGTGAGCGCATATCCGGCATAAATGCGGCGGGATATGAGTTGAACGCCACGTCCTCGCAGTTTTCAGCCCAGAGAGGATTGCCGGTGATTAGCATAAGAATTTCATCAGAAGCCATCTGCTCGGCGAATCCGCAGGTTTCGGCACCCTGACGTGGGTCGAAGAAGCCGATGCGGGAGTTCTCGTCGCCTCCGAACATACCGCCCGGCATCTGCCCGAAGGCTCTTCTGATGAGACTGTAAGCATTGAAGGTGGCATCCAGCATCGCCTGCTCGCCGCTGAACATATAATACGTGGCCGGCTCGCGGAAGCACTGCGCTATGTTGACGTTGTGCCAGTTGGGAAGTTCGGTCGATTTTGTCCAGTCGGCGGTGTTGCGGTGCACTTTCTTTCCGAATTCCACAAGTCTGCTGTCACCTGTTCTGGCGTAAAGCCAGGCCACGCTCCAGAGATTGTCCCCGGCACGGCTGTTCTCCCAGTAGCTTTCAAAGAGATTCTCATCGGGCACGCTCATCTGATATTCGAAATATCTTGTCATAAAACCCAGAACTCTGGGATCTCCGCTGTATTCGTAGTAATCCTGCAGAATCCACAGGGCCAGCATATTGGGCCAGAAGTCCTGATTGCCCTTGATGTTTCTGGCGGAAGGACCGAAATTGCCGTTCGGCAGTTGGGAGGCCAGAATGGCCTCTGTCCACAATTTAGCCTCGTCCAGCATCTCCGGGTCTTCATATATGTATGCCAGTGAAGCATATCCCCTGAGCCAGTATGGAACTTCCTCCCATCCCCAGGACCCACCGTCAGTGAGCCAGGCGTTGTCTTCCTTCTGAAGCCAGGCGCTGATTTCCCCCAGATGTCCGTTCAGTCCGTCTTTCTGGGCGTCAAGCTGGGCTTTCAGCCAGCCTCCGGGAGCGATGCTGCCCACAGGAAGTTTGACCAGCGCCTGCCGTTGCAATGGTGCTCCGGGTACGGGGTAGTTGACATTTACGGCATCCGTGGGATATTCGGAAACCGTTGAAATTTCTGAGGAGTTTGCAACGCAACCTGCTATGATGACAGCAGATGCGACAATGGAAAGGATTCGTTTCATTTTTTGTGGATTATCTTTACAAATTTAGCGAAAAATAAATGAGGACAATCCGATTTTGCTAAATTTGTGGAATATGAAAAAAGTGTTCTTGCTTTCAATTCTGCTCTCCACCACCTTTTCCGTTGTGGCGCAGGGCCTGACCTCCTCCGTCAGAGGCCGGGTTATCGATTCCGCTGACGGTACCATAGTGGAATTTGCCGATGTCATTGTGTCAGATCTTAACGACAAAGTCATTGCTTCCGGTACAGTACGGCCGGACGGCTTTGAAATCGGCGGCATCAGTGCCGACACGGTTTTCGTGACTGTCAAGATGATAGGCTACGAGGCATACATCAGCGCCCCCGTACTTCTGACAGTGGGGAAGGCCGTGGATCTTGGAACAATTGAGATGAAGAAACACTCCCTTGATATTCAGGAGGTGACCGTGGTGGCCGACAAGAGCCGGATTGTCTATAAGTTGGACCGCAGGACCATAAGCGGTTCATCATCACTGACCGCCGGCGGAGGCACGGCACTGGATATCCTTGCGAACGCCCCTTCTGTTCAGGTCGATGCGGACGGGCAACTCACCCTCAGAGGCAGCAGCAACTATCTCGTCTATGTCAACGGAAAGCCGAGTCCTCTTGAAGGCTCTGACGCCTTGCAGCAGATTCCGGCGTCATCCATTGAGGATATTGAGATAATCACCACACCTTCCGCACGTTACAAGTCGGATGGAGATGTGGGCATCATAAATATAAAGACTGCCGGCCCTGCATCGGACCTTTTCGGAGGAACTGTCAATCTTTCGGGAAGCACTCTCGGCACCTGGAGCGCCGACGGCAAGTTGAGTTTCCACAAGGGCCACCATACCTTCTATGGTGGCGGTACCCTGCAGGATATCAAGTCTAAAGGGGACTTCAAGCAGGACAAGATTACCGACCTTGACGGTTACAGGGTGGAGTCACACTCTGACGGTGAGAGATACAGGAGCAACCGCACTCTTGTCGGCAATGCCGGCTGGCAGTTCGATGACGGGAGGAAACATAAACTGGTTCTTGACCTTCAGGCCGGCTCCACGAAGAACCACAGGGGCGGCAATATGCTTTACAATGAGACCAGGAGTTGGATCGATCCGACTCTCGGTGGGTCGCAGTCCGAATCGGGGGTTTTCAACAGCGAGGACCACTATATCCTTGAGAAGAAACTCCTGCAGGCCTCCTTGGATTATACCTGGAAGCTCTCTTCAAAAAGCGAAATAAATGCCTCCAGCCGCCTGCGGTATGACCGCTATTCCCTGGAATATACCGAGAGCAATATGTTCACTCTCGAAGGGGTGAGGGATGAGGGGACCCGCGGATATGAGGAAGAGCACCATTGGGATGCCGACGGTATGGTCAACTACCAGTTGGAATTCAGTCCTGAGGGAAGACTTGAGGCCGGGTGGCAGTACACCACCTACAGCGAGCACGGAGGATACAGTTTCAAATACTGGGACAAGGCCGTGCAGGATTTCGTATGGGACGAGGGTATGAGCACTCCGTTCTACTATCGCCGCCAGAACCACACTCTCTATGCCATGGTCACCGACAAAATCGGAAGTTTTGACTTTGATGCCGGCCTCCGCGCCGAGAGGGTGATTGACGAGGTGACCATCGATGTCAAGGATGCCTCCAGATATGTCAAACTGTGGGATTTCTTCCCTTCAGCCCATATCTCCTATGACGCATCTTCCGCCGGAATCTTCAGTCTCGGCTATTCACGCCGCACCAACAGACCCGGAATTTGGCAGAGGGAGCCGTACATCACCTATGAGGATTACTATACCAGGAAGGTGGGAAACCCTGACATCAAGGCTGAATACATCAACTCTCTGGAACTGGGGTACCGCAAACTTTTCGGTACCGCCGGCAGCATTGCCGCCGCCCTTTTCTGGCGTCACAGGGCCGATGTGGTGGATTGGATACGTCTCCCTTACCAGCCCGGAGTCACTCTCGACAAGATTGTGAATGCGGGTAATCAGAATGAATACGGATTGGAGTTCAGCGCCCAGCTCAAGCCTTTGGCTTGGTGGTCAACCACTGTCAACGGAGGTGTCTATCGTTTCAATTTCAAGGCGATCCGTGATGACTGCCACGATGCATCCGGCTTCAATTATATGGTCGGCTGGATAAACAACTTCAACGTGGCAAAGAATACTAAGATTCAGTTTGACGGCCATTTCGTCGGACCGCACGTGTTGACGCAGGGGAGTGAGAAGGCATATTGCTACTTCGACCTTGCTGCAAGGCAGCAGTTCTCGAACGGCAGGTTCGCGCTTTCACTGGCGGCGCACGATATCTTTCACACGGCTGTATATGAGAATCTCCGTTCAACATCCGGTCTGGAGTCCAGAACTATGGTAAGGCCCAAGTTTCCCAACATAGTGCTCGGATTCACATTCCGTTTCAACACCTCTCCGGCGAAGGAGAAAGGTGGAGCAATAACCGGCGAAGCCGGCTTTGAGGGCAAGGAATTTTAAGAATCCGTCTTGAAATGGTATTAATCATATTTGGAATCATTTCAATACGGGCTCTTGAAACAGGCTCTTATAACAGGTTCTTAATCTTTCCTAAATAGTATTGTATGAAAAGAATTTTAACGTTATTTATTCTCGTTGCGGCGGTTGCAAGTTGCTCTCCCCGGGAGGGAGAAGGGGATGTGACCCGCAAGGTATGGTTTGATTATCAGGGCGGAGTTTTGCCGACAGATTTCAATGCTCTCGGAGCTCCTGATGAAACGGTTGTCACATCCTGCTTCAATCTCGATGGTGTTTCGGAAGTGAGCCTTGACCATTTCGCGGCACTCTTCACTTCTAAATTTACTGCTGCGGAGGCTGGAGAATATCTATTCTTTCTCTCCTCCGATGACGGCTCCAGACTCTATGTGGATGATGTTCTGATTATCGATAACGATGGCTCCCACAGCTGGAAGACCATTATCGGAAAGACAGAACTGAAAAAAGGGAGCCACAGCTTCCGTATCGAGTACTTCGAGGATACTGAGGACCAGTCGCTGAATCTGATTTACGGTCCTGAAGGGGGACCCTTCAAGGAGTACGGAGGGGATGGCCCCGACGTCGAAAAGCCGGCTTTCGTGACGGAACAGGTCAACGAGACATATCAGAGATTCAAGGCCTGGAAAGGTGACGACGAGGCCGTTGTCTTCCCGATTCTCACCGACATCCATACGAATCAGCGCTACACTTACCAGCATATTGGATATATTGCAGAAGCCGACAAGTTCTTCAACTATGACTTTATGGCGCTTCTTGGCGACATCGGGTTGAATCTCTTTCCCAGCAATATCTCAAAGGACTATGTCAAGTATGTGATTGATAAGACTGTAGGTGAAATGGCTCGGTTCGACGGGGTATTTCTCTATGCTGCCGGAAACCACGACTGGGATGCCGCGGAAGGGGATTTCCATACTTCGCAGTTCCTGAGCGACACCTTCCAGAAACCTGCCCTGAAGTATGCCGATGGAAATCTGCACCTGGTCCCCGGGAAGGTCTATTGCTGGTATGATATCCCCGAAAAGGATATGAGGGTGATTATGCTCAACAGTGAGGGAACGGAGACTCAGAACGGATGCTACTATCTTTTCGACGAGGAACAGCTATTCTGGCTCAGGCAGTTGCTTGAAGATACGGATGACCACACTTCCATTGTGTTGATGTCCCACTATATGCCCCATCCGATAGGCCGCTGGCACAATATTCCCGCTGACTGCACCCGTGAGAGCAACGAAGCCCTTATGGCCCTGCTTTCAGAGTATTCCGCAAAGAAGAATATCGTCGGCCTCTTCTGCGGTGACAGCCACGTGAATACCATCCTCCGTGAAAATGGTGTCAACTATTTCCTTACCCAAAGCTACGGGTGGGTCAATAAGGCGGATATGATGGACGGTACGACCCACGCATTCTTCAACTATAAGGAGAGTCTCTGCTGCGACGTGATTGCAATCAAGCCCTCCAGAAATGAGGTTCACACTTTCAGAATAGGAGCCGGAGGCGAGGAGTACGACTTGCAGTTTACCTATTAGAAGCCAGTTCCGCTATGCGTTTGATGGCAGATTCGTAATCCGGTGAATCGATTCGGACCACGGCATCGGCACAACTTTCATAGCGGCTGCGACGCAAATCATAGAGAGCGCGGATCTCCTCCGTGCTCTTTTTTTTCACCATTGGCCTCTCCGCATTGGAGAGTTCGGAAAGGATTATCCCGAAGGAGGTGTCAAGCCATATTGTGAAAACGCCGTTTCTGCGGAGAATCTTCATATTGGTATCGGAAAGTACCGTCCCGCCTCCGAGAGCGATGATGCAATTTTTTGCGGCACACCCTGTCAGTACTGCTTCAAGAGTGTCGGATTCCAGATTACGGAAGAGAGACTCTCCTCCGCGGGAGAAGATGTCCGGCACGGAGCCGTGGGATTTTTCTATCTCTTTGTCAAGATCGACGAAACGCCATCCGAGAAGTTCAGAGGCAGCTCTTCCGAAGGTGCTCTTTCCGCAAGCCATGAAACCGGTCAGCGCGACAATCATACTTGAAATCTGTCAGAACAGGGTGGGTTCTCCGTCGGGGCCGAACAGCAGGCCGCCCTCATCAATATCGTTTTCAACTCCCTCCAGTTCCTCTGCCGGTTCCTCTTCAGGCTCTGCTTCAGAGGGTTCTGCGGGAATTTCTTTTTCAAGAGGCTCGATGAATCTCACTTCGGCAATTTCGTAAGGTGAGACCTTCTTTCCTCTTGCGCGGAAACTCTTCTGCCCGATATACTGCTCGACATCGATGGTTTCAGGCTCTCTTGATGCATTCTTTCCTCCGAAGGTGACAAGAAGTTGTGGGAAGAAGTCGCTGCTGATTTCCAATAGTTTGGAGCCGTTATCCTCACTTATGAAACTTTGCGGTATTCCATTGTTTGTCTCGAAGGTGAATCTCTTGATATAGCAGGTTCCGGCTGCGGAATCGTAGTACAGGGCGGAGAAAATTTTTCCGGTGTCAAGTTTCTCTATCTGCATAATATCGCCCTGATAGTGATTGGCCAGGTCGAAGGAGGTGGTGTAGAAGGTTCCGTCCTTGCAGATGACCAGGATGCTGTCTCCGTCGTTGAATTCTCCAAGATAGAGTCCGTGCTCGGTGTCGGTGAGCCTGTTGATGTCGCTGTCAAACCATATCTGCTTGCCTGCCAGAGTGGAAACTCCCTTGCTCTTGAGAGTTATCCGTGAGATGATGTTCTTGTTGGTGACTATGTTGCCGCGGGAGGACCTGCCTTTTATGGCAAGGGCGGCGAAATTGTATTCGTCGGAAAGCTTTTTGAGTTTCGGACGGGGCCTGTAGGCAATTCTGATTGTTTCGGCCTCTCCGTTGCCGTTCGCGGTGAACCACATTACGGTTGAACCATCCGTTCCCATAGTCAGGTCATATTCCTTGTCGCGGGTGATGCCGGTGATTGAGAAACGTTTCGCATAGTAGGCTCCACCGTTCTTGCCATCACGGTAAATCGCGTTATAGACGGTCCTTTCATCCCCTTTGGTGAATACCCGCACGTGGATGATGTCCTTGCCCACAAACGCCTTGTCCCGGATTTTGGTCACCATATAGCGGCCGTTCTTGCGGAACACCACTACATCGGCTATGTCGGAACAGTCGCAGATAAACTGTGCGCCGTCTATTTTCTTCTGGTCCGTGCCGATGAAGCCGTCCGCGAAATTGGCATAGAGCTTGGCGTTGAGGGTGACAACCTTTTCGGCCTGTATGTTTTCGAATGCGGTGATTTCGGTTTTTCTCGGGAAGGATGCCCCGTATTTCCGCTTCAGGGTCTGGAAATATCTGACAGTAAAGTCAGTCAGGTGCTCAAGATTGTTGCGTACCTCGTCTATGTCAGTCTCGATGCCTTTGATTTTCTCTTCGGCGGCCTTGATGTCGAAACGGGAGATTTTTCTTACAGGTTTCTCCACCAGCTTCTCAATATCCTCGTGGGTGATGGGTCTGCGGAGCAGGTCCTGATATTTCCGCATCCCGGCCTCCACGTCGCTCAACTGCTCATCCCAACTTGATGCTTCGTTCTCAAGGATGCGATAGACTTTCTGCTCGAAGAAGATTTTCTCAAGAGAACTGAAATGCCAGTCTCCCTCAAGTTCGTCGAGTATTATTTTCAACTCCTGTTCGAAGAGGTCCTTCGTATGGCCGGCGTTGAAACGGAGAATCTCATCGACTCCCATAAAGTGGGGCTTGCGGTCCTTGATGACGCAGGCGTTGGGGGAGATGGAGACTTCGCAGTTTGTGAAGGCGTACAGGGCGTCGATTGTCTTGTCGGGCGAGATGTCGTTCTGGAGTGTGATGTTGATTTCCACGCTGTCGGAGGACATATCGTCGATTTTCTTGATTTTAATCTTACCCTTGTCGTTTGCCTTGATGATGGAATCAATCAGGCTTTCCGTTGTCTGTCCGTATGGCAGTTCAGTGATACTCAGTATCTTGCGGTCGGTCTTGATGATTCTGGCGCGGACTTTTATCTTTCCCCCGCGCAGACCGTTGTTGTATTTTGAGCAGTCCATCAGACCTCCGGTGGGAAAGTCGGGATAGAGTTCGAATGGTTTCTCGCGGAGTGCCGCCACGCAGGCATCCATCAGCTCGTTGAAATTGTGGGGGAGCACCTTTACGGCAAGACCCACCGCGATGCCTTCGGTTCCCTGAGCCAGCAGCAGCGGGAATTTCATCGGCAGTACGACAGGCTCTTTGTTGGTTCCGTCGTATGAAGGCACCCACTCCGTGATTTTCTTGTTGAAAGCCACTTCGAGGGCAAATTTGCTCAATCTGGCCTCGATGTATCGCGATGCGGCCGCGCTGTCACCGGTGAAGATATTGCCCCAGTTACCTTGACAATCTATCAGATATTCCTTCTGCCCGAGGCCCACAAGAGCATCCTTGATGGAGGCGTCTCCGTGCGGGTGATATTTCATCGTGTCTCCTACAATTCCCGCAACTTTATGATAATGGCCGTCATCCACCTTATGCATAGCATGCAGGATGCGGCGCTGCACAGGCTTGAGACCATCCTCAATCTGAGGTACAGCACGATCCAGAATGACGTATGAGGCATAGTCGAGAAACCAGTCCTTGTACATTCCCGAAAGTTTGTACCGGTTCTCACCGTCGGCTACAAGCCGCTCATATCTGTCTTCCTCTTCGCTGTCAAGCTCCTCGTTCTCCAGCACCTCGCTGTCATCATCGGTTGCGTCGGAATCTGCCATCTCCTGCTCGTCATAAATCTCGTCATCCAGGATTTCGTCGTCTTTGCTCATCTGTGTATAGGTTTAATCAAGAATATATCCGAATCTCTTCAACATTTTGCGGTTTTCCCTCCATCCGGGCTCCACTTTGACATATACCTGCAAAAATACTTTTTTTTCAAAGAATTTCTCCATATCCAGCCTGGCGGATGTTGCGACTTTTTTCAGGGAAAGTCCGTTTTTGCCTATTATTATTCCTTTCTGGGAATCACGCATCACATTTATGACTGCGCTTATATCATATCTTTCGTCACCCTCCTTGAAACTTTCAACCACCACTTCGGTGCAGTAGGGAATCTCCTTCGTGTAGTTTTCCAGAATTTTTTCGCGGATTATCTCGGATGCGAAAAAGCGGAGGCTTTTGTCGGTGAACTGGTCCCGGTCGAACCAGACCGGATTCTCCGGCAGATTCCTGACTATTTCGTCGAAGATGTTCTCCAGATTGAATTTCTCCATTGCAGAGGCGGGGAAGATGACTGCGTTGGGTACGAGTTCCTTCCACCGGGCCATAAGCGAGGAGACCTCTTCCTGGCTGCTGATGTCTATTTTGTTGATGACGATGATGACAGGGCAGGCCAGTTTGGAGAGTTTTTCCACATATGCTGCATTCTTGTCCTTTTTCTCCACAACGTCGGTCACGTAGAGGATGATGTCGGCATCCCCGATGGCCGTATCGACAAATTCCAGCATACTGCGCTGCAGTTCGTATGCGGGCTTGAGGATTCCCGGCGTGTCGGAATAGACAATCTGGTAGTCGTCACCGTTGACGATTCCCATTATGCGGTGTCTGGTTGTCTGGGCCTTGGAGGTGACGATTGAGAGTTTCTCTCCCACAAGGGCGTTCATCAACGTGGATTTGCCCACGTTGGGATTGCCTATGATGTTGACGAATCCGGCTTTCATTGCACGGCCCCCATCTTGAGAAGGTTTATTTCAGCTTCGGTGAGGAACCTCCACCCCCCGCGGCGGATGTTCTTTTTGGTAAGGCCGGCGAAATAGACCCTGTCAAGTTTCTTGACACGGTAGCCGAGACTCTCGAAGATGCGTCTGACGATGCGGTTGCGGCCGCTGTGGATTTCAAGCCCCACCTGGGATTTGTCATCATCCACGAATGAGAGGCTGTCGGCGGCTATGGGGCCGTCATCAAGAGTGATGCCGTTGAGAATCGCGTCGAAGTCAGCCTTCTTCAGGTTCTTGTCAAGGAATACGTGGTAAATCTTCTTTACCTGTCTGGAGGGGTGTATCAGGCTGTCGGTCATAGCCCCGTCGTTGGTGAAGAGAAGAACTCCGGTAGTTGCTTTGTCCAGCCGTCCCACGGGATAGACTCTTTCGGGGCATTTCTCTCTGCTGATAAGGTCCATTACGGTCTTCTCGGCGTGTGGATCGGAGAGAGTTGTGACATAGTCCTTGGGCTTGTTCATCAGGATATAGACCTTTTTTTCGCCTTTGAGCCTCTCTCCGTTGAAACGGATTTCATCTTTCGCCGGATCAACCTTTGTCCCGAGTTCGGTGACAATTTTCCCGTTCACTTTGACAAGTCCTGTGGAGATGAAGGTGTCGGCCTCCCTGCGGGAGCAGAGTCCGCTGTTGGCGATGAATTTGTTGAGGCGGACCAGTCCGTTATCCGTTTTTTCACTTTTATTTATTTTTCTGCGCTTTACTGTGGGAGCGGTTATGTTTTTCTTATTTTTCAGCATATTGCAAAGTTACTGCAACAAATCCTAATTTCCTATTTTTGACCCTCAAAAACAGTGGTTGAAAATTATGGAAGTAAATTTTGAAGCAGCACTCGATGCGTTGAAGTCCAACAGATTGAGGACAGGCCTGACAATTGCCATAATAGCGGTCGGGATAATGTCGCTTGTGGCCATCCAGACAGCCATCGGAATAATGGCCGACGAAGTGTCCGGCAGTTTCGGTAAGATGGGGGCGGGGATGTTCACGATCACCCGGGCGGAGGACGGGCCTGAAATAACTCTGCATCAGGCTCTGTCATTCTCTTCGGAGGTGGGTTTTGCCCGGGACGTCTCGCTCTACAGATGCTCCGATCTTGTGGCAAGGGTCTCCGGTAATGGGAATGTCACCGACCCGGTGGTGAACGTGGTGTGTGCGGATGAGGGTTATCTCTCCTGTCAGGGAGAGACTGTTGCTGAAGGGAGAGGAATCACGGCCTCGGACGTTTCAATGCGCAGTTCAATAATTGTGCTTGGGGATAATATCCGCCGCAGGCTTTTCGGGGAGGAGAGCGGAGTGGGGAGTATGGTTACGCTCAATTCAGGCAGATATCAGGTGGTGGGCAGCATTGCAAGGCGAGGGGCCATTTTCGGGACAAGTCTGGACAACACTGTCCTGATTCCCCTTACGGAAGGAAAAGGCATCTGCATAGACGTAGTGCCTGATCCATCGATGGATATTGTTGAGGCTGCTGAGTGTGCCTCAACGGTTTTCCGGGGGATAAGGCGTCTGAAGGCCTCCGCCTCTCCGGATTTTGAAATCGTGAAAAGCAACGCTGCGGAGGAGGGGCTTTCCTCCATAAGGGAGAAACTCTCCATAGCGGCTTTGGCAATCGGCTTGATTACGATGCTGGGGGCATCCGTGGGGCTTATGAATATAATGCTGGTCTCCGTCAAGGAAAGGACCGTAGAGATTGGTTTGAGAAAGTCTCTTGGCGCGAAGGCTTCGGATATAGGCCGTCAGTTCCTGCTGGAAGCCGTTATGATAGGGCAGACGGGAGGAGCGGCCGGGATTCTTGCCGGCATTCTCTTCGGAAATATGGCCGCACTTGTGATGGACGGAGATTTCTCTGTGCCGTGGGGCTGGGTCTTCCGCGCTGTTGCTCTGTGTCTTGTGGTAAGTCTTCTCTCCGGTTCCCTGCCGGCCGGACGCGCCGCCGCCCTCAATCCAATCGATGCTCTGCGTGATGAATGAAAGTTGCGCAATACGCGAACCGACGCCAAACCGAGCGCAATCGAGCTTGCTAGAATTGCCGAGGTGCGAAGGAGGAAAAGACGCGAAGCGGCTTAGTCACTCGCGTATTGCGCAACTTTCATTCGCATAGGTTACAGAGTGAATTCCACGGTTTGGCCGGCGGCAGTGTGGAATTCGCGGACAGTGTCGCCGCAACGCACTTTGCAGGGCAGTCCACTGCCGCTGGTGATGAGGGCTTTTGTCAGCCTTCCATCCTTCCAATAGATA
>JAZLIS010000041.1:0-3035 GCA_045617505.1 Bacteroidales bacterium
TGGTTAACAATTGGTAAACTTTTAAAAACAACTCGCTATGGTACAATCAGTTAGAAAAGACATCCCCACAGGAAGCCTCGTCCTCCTCGCAAAACCCAACTCCGCAGGCGAAAGCTGCGTCTACCTCCGCTACTACCTTGGTAAGTACGTCAAACGTTCCACAAACATCAACGTCCCCGTCGCAGACTGGGACGACAAGCAGCAGCGCCTGAAGACATCCAGCAAAGACTCCGCCCGCATCAACAACATCCTCTACACCATCAAAGCCGAAATCGACTCCAAACTCATCAACTTCGACGGCCCCATCACCTACGACATCCTCAAGAAAATCGTCAACGACGAGCCGGTAAAATCCGAAGAGCGCGCCAAAGTCACCGACTTCTACGAATACTGCAAACAGATCAACGACCTCCACTACGGCAAAAAAGAATACAGCTACAGCACCTGGTACAACAAAGCAAAATACATCAACGCCTTCGAATACTTCGTCAAATACTTCCTCCACAAGCCAACCCTCCTCTTCAGCGATCTCACACAGGAAATCTTCGACAAATACATTGCCTACCGCTTCGAAGTCAAGAAAAACGTTAGCAAGGAAGGCATCAACAAAACCCTCGTACCCCTCTACGATGCCATCAAATACGCCGTCAACCAAGGCATCGTCGAAATGCGCAACGTCCACAACATCATTCAGAACTACGTCGAGGTCCGCGAAACCGAATACAACCCCGAAGACGACGAAATGGAAACAAAAATCCCATACCTCACAATGGACCAGCTTCAGCAGCTCCACGACATCCAGCCCCGCCTCACGCACCCGCGCAGCCGCGAAATCCTCGACTTCTTCTTTTTCGCCTTCTACGCCTGCGGAATGCGAATCTCCGACTTGATGACTCTCGAATGGAACCATATCGACTGGGAAAACAAAGTCATCAAAAAGAAACAATTCAAGACCAAACGCTACCCGGAAGTCCTCACGCCCCTTTCACCGGCAGCCCTCGAAATCCTCGAACGCTGGAAAGGCTACGGCCGCAACAAACGCTTCGTCTTCGATATGCTCCCGGAAAACTACGACATCACCAACCAGGCCCAGCTCCACAAAGACCGCAACGCCAAAGACCGCACCTTCAACGTCTCCCTGCACACGGTAAGCATGACCCTGCGCTTCAAACAGATGGCCACAATGCACTCCGCACGCCACAGCTTCGCCGTAATGGCCATCAACAACGGCGTTTCGCTCTACCTGCTCAGCAAACTCATGGGCCACAGCAGCATCACCGCCACCGAGAAGACCTACGCCAAATTCCTAAAGGAAAAAGTTGACACCGACATCAAGACTATTATCGGAGTGCAATTCTAGCGCCCTGGCAAACCCTTCAGCGACTGCCTGAACGCCTTCTCCGAAGCGAACGCCTCATAATGAGTAGCCTTCAGGAAATTGGAAACATCCTCCTTCGAATACAGGTAGGTGTTTCCAATTTTCGAATACCCCAGCAAACCTGAATCCCGCCACTGCTTCAGCGTCTTCGTCCCTATATCCAGGACTTGCATTATCTCAGCATTCGAATATGCAGGTTTGCCCTCGGCAAGCAAATGCTGCCGGATCTGCTTGATATCCTTCCTGATAACCCGAACATACTTATAGATGTCATTCAAACACTCTTCTGCCATAATATGATGTTTTTGATTATTTCAAATGCGACATGTTACAACCATAGCCCCTCGACGCCACCAGCATCTCATTCAAGTCCTTGTAATTCTTATACAACTCAGACAAGTCTTTTACCTCCTTTCCCGGCAACAGCGACTTCATTCTCTCCATACACAGCCTCCCGGCTTCATCCCTGTCCGTAAAAGCAATCACACTCTTATGCGCCTTCAGATAATCCAGCGCCCTGTCCAGATTTGTTACTGAATTCAACACCACGATATCACAAGTCGGCGTCTTGGTATTCTGCATCACCATCCACGACATAAAATCAAAGAACCCCTCAAACACCGCCACACTCTCGCTGCTCGGCCTCACACTCCGTTCCCCGGACGTGTCAATCGTAGTAATGCCGGCCTTATTCGTATATTTGAACCCCGACGGAGCCTTCATAGCAAATCCACCGTTATTATTCTCAAAAGCGATATAATTGAAATTCTGCCCGCGTTCCTTGTTTCGAACAATCACTTCCTTACAATAACGCTGCATCAAATCCTCCGGAATTTTCCTACTCTCAGCATACTTCTTAATATAATAACTCCACACCGGCTTCACCTGAACAATCTCCAGTTTAGACTCCGCCTTCGGAGTCTTCTCCCGAGCCAGACGAGACTCCTGCACCGCAGCCTCCAGATTCGGACTCAACGAGCGGATAAACCTCTTCGCATCCTCCTTGCTACAGTTTTTAGCCATCATCACCAAATCAACGTTAGTCCCACCCACGGCCAAACCGTGGTCAAACCAAACATTCTTCTCCCTATTAATATGTATCGACGCAGAATGCTCATCCCTCATCGGAGAGAAATACATATCCTTTGCCTGCTGCCTACTCCCCAATGCCTCCAGTACCTTGTCAATCGGAAAATCATATATAGGATTATCCATAATATCAGCTTTTTGTAGTATTTCATCGCAAATCGTGGCATTATCTCAAATTAATTTTTACCTTTGTGAGAGAACACTTGACGGATAAAAGAATACTCTTACATTCCGTAATAATTATTTATAATGCCGTAAACTACTATTTTACGCAAAGGAAAGAATTTTATCTGACTTAAGCAAATTATATGGACTCACTCGAACAGAAAAAACGCGCAAAAGTTGCCCTTTCCGAAGACGAAAAGGTTCGCAAGAACTATCACCGCCGACTTCTTGTCGGAGTCTCCCAGAAACGCGGAGATAGGCTAAAGCCGCTTCTGCTTAAACTGATTGAAGAAAATGTCACGATACAGCAACTTGCAGACAGGTGCGAAATCTCCCGCCAGGGAATGAACTCCCGTCTGGCAAAAGATGACTGCAAGTTATCCGACATGGAACAAATGGCCGA
>JAZLIS010000042.1:0-35598 GCA_045617505.1 Bacteroidales bacterium
CAGCAGGCTTTTCTCATACAGTTGCTTACAAAGCATTCATTCAAGAGTAAGGAACGCATACGCGGAGATAAGTCCTACATAGTTGATCCCGGACTGCAGAATAACCGGGCCAATTCCTTAGCCGCTGAAAATATCGGGTGGAGACTGGAAAACGTTGTATATTTTGAACTTCTCCGCAGATGTGCAAGCGATTTTCTGGACGTTTATTATTACAAGCAAGCCACAACCGGAAAAGAGGTGGATTTTGTCATATGCGATAAAAATGAGGCACTTGAGTTGATACAGGTCTCATATGATATTGATTCCAAGAAAGCATACGATAGGGAGACATCTGCTTTGGTTTCGGCTTCGGGACTGTTGAAATGCAATAATCTTACACTGATAGCCTTTTCGGATACTCGCGATGTGACCATTAACGGCAAAACGATTCATATCAAGTCAGCCATTGAGTGGCTTCTGGCATAACAACAAGGCTGGCAATCTGTGATGACTAATCTGTTTGATTGAATATGGATGATGCAATCACACCTGATCTGAAAGAGGAAATCTTATATCTGCGTTCGCTGCTTGATGCGAATGGGATAAAGTATGACTTCGAGGCTTATTGTTTGGAGAAAGAAGCCCGAAAGGCTGAGGGGCCAATGATTCCTATTGACATAACCCCCGAGACGGCGAAATTCTTCTTTTCGATGTTTCACGGGAGGGTGGATGTGTATGCAAAGCGCTATTCCAAAGGGTATTATACCGTATGTGATAACCGTAATAATTATGGAATCTGCCCCAAGAAGGACGGGAAGAAGACGAAATGTGCGGAGTGCCCGAACAAGAGCTGGCCTTCGCTTAATTCATCCGTCTTGATGCAGCATATGACAGGCAATCGCGAGGATTGCGGGGATGTGGTTGGGGTGTATGTTATGCTGAAAGACGACACTTGCCGGTTCATAGTTTTCGATTTTGACAATCATAATGAGGAGCAGGAGGTCTCGAAAGGATGGCAGGAGGAGGTCGATGCATTGCGCAGGATTTGTTCCCTCTGCGGCATCGATTGCTTGGTTGAGCGGTCCCGCTCCGGGAAAGGCGCGCACGTATGGATTTTCTTCAGTGAGGCTGTGCCTGCCGCTAAGGCGAGGATGTTCGGCAATACCCTTATCACCAAAGGGGCTGAGCTAGTGAGTCTGAGCAATTTCCGCTACTATGACAGGATGCTGCCGATGCAGGATTTCCTGCCGGAAAATGGCTTGGGGAATCTGATTGCCCTTCCGTGGCAGGGACAGGCGATGAAAAATGGGAACACTCTCTTCGTAGATGATCAGTGGCGTCCTCTGAGGGACCAGTACAAGGTTTTGACAGAGGTGCGTAAGCTTTCGCTTCAGAAAGTGGATGCCTATATCAGCGAGTGGTGCCCGGACAATAATCCGTACGGACAGTTGCAGGAGGATGAGGAAGAGCCGAAGGAGCGCGAGCTGTTCGACACAAGGAACGGTTTTTCCCCCTCGGATTCCTCCGGCAAGGTTCGGATAATCATTGAAAACGGATTGTATATCAATAAGAATGGGTTGAAACCGCGATTGCAGAATTCAATAAGGAGGCTTGCGGCATATTCTAATCAGGAATTTTATCAGAATTTGAAGCAGGGCCTGCCCACTTGGAATATTCCGCGAATAGTATATTGCGGCTATGATGATGGCGATTATATCGTTCTGCCTCGCGGATGCAGGGAGTCTTTGACTGATGCATTGTCGGATGCGGGGATTCAGTATGAAATTTCGGACCAGAGGCAGGATGGAAGGAGTATCAATGTGCAATTTTCTGGGGAACTGTATCCCGAGCAGATAGCCGCTGTAGAAAAACTTTCTGCTTTTGACAATGGAGTGCTGCATGCCGCCACATCCTTCGGCAAGACGGTGGTGGGGGCCTATCTTATCGCTAAGAGGAAGGTGAATACTCTTGTGCTTGTGCATAATGTGGAGATTATGAGCGGATGGGTGAAGGCGCTTGAGCAGTTTCTTCTGATTGATGAACAGTTACCGGCATATTCGACTCCTAGTGGGAGGATCAAGCATCGGGCGTCCTGTATTGGGACCTTCAGCTCCCAGAAGAATGCTCTATCCGGCATCGTTGACATTGCAATGATTACTTCGCTGGGAAGAGATGATGCCATCAATCCGATTGTCCGGAATTACGGTATGGTGATTATGGATGAATGCCATCACGCGGCGGCATATACTTGCGAGTCTGTGCTGCGGGCATTGACTGCCAAGTACGTGTATGGGTTTACGGCCAATTACAAGCGTGGGGACGGGCAGGATAAAAAGATATTTATGCAGTTGGGACCGGTTCGACACAGGTACACTGCATTGGAAAGGGCAGAGAAGCAAGGTATTGGGCATTACGTTTATCCACGTTTCACGAGGGTGGTTGATGTATCTGAAAAGCTTAGTATCAGCGACGCTTTCAGTCTGGTGGCCGGCAGTGAGATGAGAAATCTGCAAATTGTCTCCGATGCCGCCGAGTGCGTGAAAATGGGGCGTACTCCGATTGTGATGACCAAGAGAAAGGAGCATGCCGCAAGGCTGTTCGAGATGTTGCAGGGTGCTGCGCAACACGTGTTTCTGCTTCAGGGAGGCGGCAGTCTGAAGGATCGCGAATTGCTTCGCAGCCAGATGGCGGCTGTTCCGAGAGATGAATCGATGCTGGCTGTGGCCATTGGCCAATATGTTGGAGAGGGTTTCAATTATCCGAGGCTTGATACTCTTCTGTTGGCGATGCCCATTTCTTTTGAAAGCAACGTTGAACAGTATGCAGGTCGCCTAAACAGGGATTACGAGGGCAAGAAGGATGTGATAATATTCGATTACATCGACCAGTATGTATCTATGCTGGAGCGGATGTATCATAAGCGGCTCAGGACATACAAACGCATAGGGTTCGAGATTTGTTCTCAGGTGGTTGATAGACAAGATGTTGGGGATTCAATATTCGATTGGCGGAATTATGCGGAAGTCTTCGGTGCGGATGTCGCTTCTTCGCGGGCGGAGGTTGTAGTTTCAAGTCCGGGCCTTGGATCAAGAAAGGTCTGGAAGTTTATAAAAGAAGTGGCATCTCTTCAGGAAAGGGGAGTGCGCATTGTTGTTCTGACTCTTTCACCTTCGGTTTTCTTTGAGGATGCTGCCGGACATCAGGAAGAATTGATCGGATTGCTCCGTTCTGCCGGGATTATGGTTCGATGTTCAGAGAGATGCAGGGAGCATTTCGCAGTGATTGACAATGATATAGTTTGGTACGGCAGTATGAATCTGCTCTCCCGCGAGAAGGAAGAAGACAGTATGATGAGGCTCGAAAACGCCTCAGTCGCCCAGGAACTACTCTTGAAGTCTGTGTAAAGTTGCGCAATACGCGAGTCACTCGCGTATTGCGCAACTCGCGTCCGTGCAAAGTCACTCTAGCCCTTTGGCGATTCTTTCGATTTTGGCGGAGTCGCGGAGCATCTCGACGAAGATGTCGGCGGAGCGTTTGCGGTAGCCTTCCTTGAGGCGGTGGATGCAGCCGAGCATCGAGTAGTTGCCACCTTCCAAGGGTATTGCGACAAGGTTCGGGCGGTAGTAGGCGGCGAGTGACGATACTATGGCTATCAAGTTGGTATTCTGCACGATATCCATTATGAGCTCAGGGTCGTTGACCTCCACCGTCACATTCAGTTTGCGAGAGTCGAGGCCAAGATAGCGGTCGAACGCGCGTCTTGCCTGCAGCCCTTTTCCGGGGAGGATAATGCGGTGGTTCTCAAGTTCTTCCATCGTCAGGACCTGACGAGAGGCCATCGGGTGTCCCCGGTGCATCACTGCACTGAGGCTGTTGCGAAACAAAGGAATTGATTCCACTTCATCGTAGGCTGTTGATGGCTTATAGGTGAGGGCAAGGTCGATTTCCTTATTCTGGAGCATTTCAATAATTTCGGATGCGGTTTCCGACTGTATTTTCAGTCTTACACCAGGGTGTTCACGAATATAATTCTTCACGGTTTCGGTGAGCAACTCGCTGAAAGATGGCGTTATACCTATTCGGAGAGTTCCCGTCAATGCCCCTTTGAGGTCCCGCATACGGTTGCTGCAAACTTCCGAATCTTCGATTGTCTTCAGCGCGAGGGGGAGCAATTCCTCGCCAGCTTCTGTGAGTGTGACGCTGTGTCGGTTGCGGTCGAACAGCTGCGCGTCGATTTCGGCTTCGAATTGCCTAATCTGCTGGGAGAGTGTGCCTTGGGTGACGAAGAGGCGTTTTGCTGCATCGGAGAAATTCAATGTTTTTGCAACGGTCGCGAAATACTTCAGGTGGCGGAGTTCCATACTGCTTTTTTTGCAAATATATTGATAATATCAATATCAGATATTGAAAATAAATAATATTACCAATATCAAAAACGGCAACCGCAATGTATCTTTGTATTGTCTTCACGAATGGTATCAGTTTCCTTTCGTGAAAACAGATGTTTAACAATTAAAACCACAAATGCTATGACAACAAGATTTTTCCTCTGCACAGTGTGTGGAAATGTCATTTTCAAATGCATCGACAGCGGTGTTGATGTTGTATGTTGCGGTGAGCAGATGCAGGAGCTCATCCCTGCGACGGATGATTCTGCCGCGAAAGAAAAACATCTCCCTGTCGTAGAATGCCGGCCGGACGGCACAATCCTGGTGAAAGTCGGCTCGGTGCAGCATCCGATGACCCCCGGACATCACATTTCATTCATCTATCTCGAAACCGAGCACGGCGGTCAGGTGAAGTATCTGATGCCGGACGATGCCCCCGAAGCTGTATTTTCTCCCGGTCAGGACAAGCCTGTTGCCGTCTATGAATACTGCAATATCCACGGCCTCTGGAAAACGGAACTCAAATAGTTGCGCAATACGTGAGTTAATCGCGTATTGCGCAACCGCTTTGAGGAAAAGGCTTTTCACCAGCAGTTTGTGAAACACCCATATTCCGGTGAAATATACTTTTCCGAGGAAATTATTGAATCTCACTACAGTTGTGACAGAAGCCACCTGCCAGCCATCATCAGACAGGGAGCAATATATGCCAACCCAAAAGCACAGATGTTTGTCATTCTTGCAGATTATTAGCTCCTCATCACTGCGCTCGGCTATCAGATTCCGGAATCCGCCGCCTCCCTGAAGTCCGAAGGGCTTAACCAGGGCATTCCGCATCTTCATCAGCCAATCTACAGGCTTCGGAAAGTTGCAGAACATCTCCTCGAAGATACGGTCCGGCGAAAGTGGCTCCGCTGACTTTATTCTCTTGGAAACGCTGTCACTGTAATCAGAAGGCAAGTATTTGTCTATCAGTTTCATTTTTTATCCATCAAAATATCACAAGACCGCTTTCATTCCCGGAATCATCCGCACAAGCCAGATGAACAGATAAGAGACAACCGCCGTGGATATGCCGATGAAAACAAACTTGCCGAAGGCTCCAAGCCACAAACCGTCGGTTGCGAATTGGATTCCGAGCATCAGGAGCAGATGAAAAACATATGCCCCGTAGGATTGTGCCGCGCACCATTGCATAAAAGGGGACGTTGAGCAAAACACCTGACGGAACAGCCATATAAGGCCGAAGCACAGGAACACGCACATCAGCGATTCATATATGCCGTACCACTTCCAAACGAAGCCACCCCATCCATTGTCACCCATAAAATACATTCCGACAGCAAGGACCGCTCCGACAAAAAACGCGACAGTACCCGTGGTATTGCTCATCTTCTCGAACCACTTGAATCGTCCGGCCAGGACACCGACAGCAAACAGTACGACATATTGCAGATAGTGGGCGGGCTCTATTTTGAGAGGAGCCATAATCCAGTTGTCCTGCGGACTGACCTTGCGGATGAAATAGCTTCCGATACCGATGATAAGGCCGAGAATCAACAGCCCGGGAACAGTGGGTTTCGATGAACATTCCCCGGATATCGGTTTGTGGAATTTTCTGATCAGCGCATAAATGAGACAGAAAGCCAACAGGCTCTCGACGAACCACATATGGGCAATCTCAAATGTGCCGCTGGCTGCTGAGAGGATGGTTCCGATTGCCAGCAGAGGGATGCCCAGCCGCATAAGTTTCTTTTTGACAAAGACTTTGCCTCCCTGTCTGTCATAACTTGCAGGAACGAAATAGCCTGAGATGAGGAAGAAAAGCCCCATGAAGAATCCGGCATTCACTGAAAAGAAGTGCCATATCCAGGGCAGGAATTCTTCCGGATTGCTCGGAGTATATGCCCACCCGCCACCGTTTCCGTATGCCTGCCCTGCGTGGTGGAAAATGACCAGAACAGTAAGGAATACCTTTAGGTTGTCAAGGTAGTATTCTCTATTGTTCATTTCAATTATGAAGTGTTCTCATTGATAACAGTTGCAAAGATACCATAATTTTTATAATCCAACAACTGTTATACTACACCCGTTTTGCGCAATACGCGAGTCACTCGCGTATTGCGCAACTTTTTGTATCTTTACCAAGATGAAAGCTGTCTGGAAGTTCTGTTTACTAACCGCTCTCGCAACATCCTGCGTGGCCGTGTCTCCGTATAGCGACGAAGAGTTCCGGATGCCGGACATTCAGTGGCGCCCCACCCCGCTCTGGTTTTGGAATAACGCCACGGTGACCTGGGAGCAGGCTCTCGGACAGTTGGAAAGAATGGTCGGCACGGACTTCTACGGAGGATGTGCGATTCTCCCGTTCGGCGAGGATTTCCAACCGGAGTATCTGTCCGACGAGTATTTCAATCTCTACGGAGCTGTCATTGATTTGGCAAGGGAGAAAGGCGCGCAGATGTCGGTATACGATGAGTATGGATTCCCCAGCGGCAGTATGGGCGCAATCAACGGCAACGGAGTGAGGAGATTCGCCGACAGCCATCCTGGCCACACCATCAAGCGTCTGGACAAGTTTGAATATGAGACAAAACCTTCATCTGCTTTCAGCGTGCAGCTCAGCTCCGACGGAACGCGTATGGCGACGGTCGCTATGGACAAAAGCACGGGAGAAGTCATCTCCCTGTCAGACTGTATCTCAGACAGCGGGCGGCTCAATTGGAACACGCCGCCTGCGGGGGAATGGACCGTGATGGATTTCCTGTGCGTCGATTCGGGCGACCCCAATGTGGATTACCTCTCCCCCGGGTCGGTCAGACTCTTTGTAGATGACACACACGAACAGTATTACAGACGCTTCGGCAAGGATTTCGGCACGGTAATCACCTCGTCCTTTTTTGATGAGCCGACACTGTATCGCGCTGACGGCAGAATATGGACTGAAAGTTTCAACGACAGATTTCAACAGAGATACGGATTCTCCCCCGAGACTTTCTATCCCGCACTGTGGTATTCCATAGGAGACAGGACGGCCGCCGCCAGAAATATGATGTTCGGCACCAGAGCGCAGATGTATGCCGAAGGGTTTATGAAAACCATATCGGACTGGGCCTCGGAACACAAGATAGTTTCGACCGGTCATCAGGATCAGGAAGAGATTCTGAATACCGTCAGTGTATCCGGTGACCTTATGCTTGACGGCAAATATATGACAATGCCCGGAATAGACAAGATCGGGGGCGACCGTCTTGCAGAACATTTCTACAAGGTGGTCTCTTCGTCGGCCTGCAACTGGGACCACGACAAAGTGATGTCCGAAACTTTCGGCGCAATGGGCAACATATCTTTCGACACAATGTGCAGAATCGCCGTGGAACAGTATTCCAAAGGCATCAACAACCTGATACCGCACGCCTTCTGGTATAATGACGACAATGTGACGTTCCTGCCCGAATTATCTACACGCAACCCGCTTTACCGCGATTCCCTGCCTGAATTCAATCAATTCCTCTCGCGTCTCAACTACATTCTGGCGCGTCCCGGACGCCATATTGCCGACATCGCCCTCCTCTACCCGATACAAACCCTGCAGGCGGGACATCATTTTGACGGCGAACTGAACTGGTATCTGGGTAGCGTCACGATACCCGGCACCGACTACAGCACGATATCCCGCATCCTGACCGATGAACTGGGCAGGGACTTCACCTATCTCCATCCGGAAGCGATTGACGAAAAATGCATCATTCAGGACGGTAAGCTTGTACTGACAAACGAAATCAACACAGAATCATTCAGCGTCATCATATTGCCCGGAGTCAGCGTAATTTCCGCCGGCAATATGATAAAAATCCACGAGGCGTGGAGGCAGGGAGTGCGGGTAATCTTCACGACAACGACGCCAAACAAGTGCGCCGACCTGAATGGGAGCGATGATGTCATTTGCGCCACAGTGGAGCAGATGCTGAATTCAAAGAACAATCCCGCACTCTTTGTGGCGGAGCCTTCCGCCGAGGCTGTCAGGGAAGCGTTTCAGGATGTCTGTCCGGATGTCGCTTTCAACCCCGGAGGCGAACTCAATTACATCCACAAAATCATCGGAGGGAAGAATGTCTTTCTCTTCGGCAATATCGACAGCGCACCCAAGGAGTCTGTCATCACGTTTGCCGGGAAACCGGGCAGATGCGTCTGGATGGACCCGCATACCGGCGATATCTCTCCTGCCGTCATCTCGCGCAACGGTGACGGGACCTTCCGGACAGAGCTCACCCTTGCTCCTTCACACGGGATGTTCCTTGTCTCGCGCTGAGCAAACAGGCCGAATTTGCTCACGCGATGTTGCGCGGACGCGAGTCACTCGCGTATTGCGCAAGATCAGAGTTTCTGATAGGCCAGGCGGGGGTCTCCGTTCTGGAGGTGAATGACGCCGCAGTATGTGAATCCGAATTTCTCTATGCAATGGCGCATTATCCGGTTGTCACTGTGGGTGTCGATGCGGATGTTGCGGCACTCTCTCCAGCACCACTCGAAACAGGCTCCGGCGACTCCGTGCGATGTCTTTGTGCTGGCAAGACGGTGAATCGTGCAGTAGGGCTTGTCGCCATCGACCCACTGTCCGCCTTCGATTGAAAGGTAGGTCTCCTCGATTCCCGGGATGAAGGCAAAATACCCGACGGGGCTGCCGTCCGCCTCAATAACGTATCCCACACGTCGGTCTATGTCGGCCTTTATAGCCGATTCTGACGGATAACCGCCTGTCCATTGGGTCATATTCCCGTCGGCGCGCATAATGCTGCGGGCCTGCCCGCATATCTCCATTATGCACGGGATGTCGTCGTATGTTGCTCTGCGGATCTCCATTTCCGCAAAGGTAATGAAAAGTTGGGCAAAACACGAGTCACTTGCGGAAAGTGTCGATTTTTTGTAGATTTGCAGATACTTAGATTTCAAAAAAACAATAATATGGAACTGTCAGATAGAGTACAGAATCTTGCCGTATCTGCAACTTTGGCTATGATGCAGGTGGCATCTGAAATGAAAGAGCAAGGGGTTGATGTCATCAGCCTGAGTGTCGGTGAACCTGATTTCAACACTCCCGATTTTGTAAAGGAGGCGGCTGTCAAGGCAATCGGAGACAATTATTCCAAGTATTCTCCGGTGCCGGGCTATCCTGCGCTGAAGAAGGCAATCTGCCGGAAATTGAAAGAGGAGAACGGCCTGGAATACAGCGAATCGCAGGTGCTGGTCTCCAACGGCGCGAAGCAGAGTATCTGCAATGTGCTTATGGCTCTGATAAACGGGGGGGACGAGGTTATTATCCCGGCTCCGTATTGGGTGAGTTATCCGCAGATGGTGCTGCTTGCCGAGGGGACTCCTGTCTTTGCAGAGGCTCCGATGGAGCAGGACTTCAAGATTACACCCTCGCAGCTTGAGGCTGCCATTACCCCTAAGACAAAAGCGTTGATTCTGTGCTCGCCTTCAAATCCGACGGGTGCCGTATATTCCCGGGAAGAGCTTCTGGGACTTAAGGATGTGTTGATGAAGCATCCAGGAGTAACAGTTATTTCAGATGAGATTTATGAGCACCTCAATTACATCGGGAGGCACGAAAGCATCGCGCAGTTCGAGGAGCTGAGGGACAGGGTCGTAATAGTGAACGGCGTGTCAAAAGCTTATGCGATGACCGGCTGGAGAATTGGATATATTGCCGGCCCTCAATGGATAGTAAAGGGTTGCAACAAGCTGCAGGGACAATATACCAGCGGTGCCTGTTCCGTCAGCCAGATGGCGGCGCTCGCGGCATACGAGGGTGACCAGTCCTGCGTGGAGCAGATGCGTCAGGCTTTCCAGAGAAGAAGAGATCTGATTGTCAGGATGTTGGGGGAGGTGCCCGGGCTTGAGGTGAATGAACCGCAGGGGGCATTCTATGTTTTCCCGAAATGCTCCGCTCTGTTCGGTAAGAGATATGACGGAACCAAGGTAATCCGTACTTCTTCTGATTTTGCGATGTTTCTTCTGGAGAAGGCGCATGTGGCCACTGTCGGAGGTGATTCATTTGGTGGTCCTTCCTGCATCCGCCTGAGCTATGCCACCAGCGAGGCCTTGATAACCGAGGCCTGCAGGCGCATAAAGGTCGCTGTGGAAAACCTGATGAGCAAATAGCACTGGAATACGCCTTCCTTGAAATCTGCAACTATTTTGTTCTTTTGAATAATATCGTAACTTTGCGATGTGTTATATAACATCTGTTTGATTTATGCCAAGACATCCGCGATTTTCTAAAGAGGATATAGTTGCCGCAGGCCTGAGGATAATCAGAACCAGTGGATTGGAGGCGGTCAGCGCCAGATCCCTCGGGAAGGAGCTCGGCACCTCGTCCAGTCCGATGTTCACGATGTTCAGGGATATGGAGGAGGTGATGAGTGCTGTTCGCACCGCTGCTGAAAATATCTTCATTGCCCGTATGGAGGGAGTTACGGAGTATTTTCCCGCATTCAAGGAGTTTGGAATCAGGTTGGTGGCCTTTGCAAAGGAAGATTCCAACATCTTCCAGATGCTTTTTCTGGGGAAGGATGCCCGCCCGGAGATTGCGGAGAAAATTGCCAGAAAGTGCCTCTCTCCGGTCGAACAGGGGTATGCCCTGACCGAAGAACAGGCGGACCTGCTTTTTTGGCAGATGTGGCCAGTCGCCTGCGGTATTGCGGCTCTCTGCGTGAAACACCCCGAGGATTTTCCGGAAGATGCGGTAAGCAGGACGCTTACCTACCATTTTTCCGGGATAATGACCATAATCAAGTCCGGCACAGATGTCGAGGATATCAAACCCTCCAGACGATAGAATCACTCGCGGAACATTCAAGCCTTCCTGAATTCGGAGGCGAGCTTGAAGAGTTCCGGATTAAGGTGACAATACCCGCCGGGAGTCTTGTCAAGGTAATCCTGATGGCAGGCCTCAGCCTTATAGAAACATTCAAGCCGGCGGAGTTCCACTGCAAGGCTGCAGCCGAGAGACTTCTCCACAAGGGCGAATTCCTCACTCAGGGCGGATAAATCACGTTCGTCCTCGTAATAGACTCCTGTACGGTATCTTGTTCCTACATCTTCTCCCTGCTTGTTGAGGCTCAGGGGGTCGATAATTCTGAAGAACAGTCTCACCAGATCGCGGATAGAAACGACCGAAGGGTCGTATCTCACGTGGACACATTCGGCGTGACCGGTAGTATCGGTATAAACCTGTTTGTAAGTGGGGTTTTCTGTCCGTCCGTTGGCAAACCCCACTTCCGTGAATTTCACGCCTTCAATCAGTTTGAAGAACTTCTGCGCGCCCCAAAAGCATCCGGCGGCGAACCAGATGTCCCGCAGAGTGTTGAATATGCAATCCGCAATCTTCTCGAGCCACTTTGCATCTACTTCGTCGAAAGTGCTGAGTTCCCGACTGTCTATATCCAGAACTGCTTCAATCCTTCCGTTGCGTCTTACCGGTACCACGATTTCGCTGCGGGACTCACTTGAGCAGGCGATGTGACCGGGGAACTGCTCTACATCGGGTACAACTACCGTGCGGCCTTCGGCCCAGGCAGTTCCGCAGACACCTTTCCCGCGGCTGATTCTCGTGCAGGCGACAGGACCTTGGAATGGCCCCAGAATCAGTTCCTCGCCGCGTACCCGGTAGAATCCGGTCCACCAGAATCCGAATTCGGAGTGGAGCAGTGCCGCAATGTTGGCCATTGCTGCAATTTCATCATCCTCACCGCTCACCAGAGATTGTACTGCCGGGAGCAGGGCCGCATATTTTTCCTCCTTCGTCTGCATCCTGATTGGCCGGAAAATTATTCGGTGCGGCCCGTATAGGCGTTGACGGCGGACTTGTCAACGGCGGTCTTGAAAAATTCCTTGGAGGCTGCATCGAGGCCTTCACGCCAGGGCTGTGGACCGCCGGTGGATTGGATGACCCAGAGAATGAGTTCTTTGGTGTGCCAGTTCACAAGGCAGTTGGTGCCCCACGCACCGCCGTGTCCGAACCACGAATCCTCACTGTCCTTGACGGGTGCAGTCAATCCGAGAGAGTAGCCGTCAAACTCTTCGGGACGGGTTGTCATTGCGAGAATCGATTTGACTGTCTCTTCCTTCAGGACGCGGACTCCGTTCTCTCCCACGCCAAGATTCATCAGCATCTTATAGAATTTGAGCTGGTCGGCGGCAGTTGTCCATAGGCCTGCTCCTGCAGATGCGAAGACGTGTGAGTCATTGTACGGGCGCTGCTGCCAGGCCGCCTCCTCCCGCCACTGCGCGGGAGCATTCTCCATATACTGATAGAGTTCCACCTTATTCTCGATTTGTTTGTCGGTGGGCCAGAACCAGCTTGAATTCATTCCAAGAGGGTCGAGGAACTCCTGCTTGAGGTACTCTTCCCATCTCATTCCGGTGACAGCCTCCACCACTGCGGCTCCGATATCTATGCCTGTGTTGGAGTAGTTGACGGAGGTACCCGGCTCAAAGAGGATTGGCGATGCTGCGGCTACTGATGCCGCCTGACGGATAGGGGCTCCGCCGCTCCAGCCGCCTCCGCGGACGTCATTGCGTTTGGCGCTGATTTCGAAGGGGAACCCTCCCGTATGGTTGAGCGCCATCCGGACGGTGAGAACATTCTTGGCTTTGTGAAGAGTCTTCACGCTGTCGTTCTCACTGGCAAGCACCCACAGTTCCGAGAATTCGGGTAGATATTCGGATACGGGGTCATCCAGGGAGATCTTACCCTCTTCTACGAGTTTGGCGATGGTCACGCCGCAGAATCCCTTGGTCTGGGAGCACTGCATAAAAGCGCTGTTGAGCGTGATGGGCCGTTTTGTGGCGGCGTCTGCATACCCGATGCAGCAGGTCTCCTGTAAGCCGTCCTTGTAGAAGACGCTGATGGCGCCGGGAAGCTGCCCGTTCTCCACGTAAGGTGACAGAACGTCGTATGCAAAATGAGTCTTCGAGTCGATAGACTTATCGCCGTCGTCAACGGCACAAGATGTTGCATAGGCTATCAGGGCAAGTGCAATCAAAAGGTGGAATCTGTTAGTTTTCATAATAACAAAAATAGAAAAAAGTCAGTATGTATGGACACTTCCCGCGGCAGACGGCAGGAAATTGATTCCCCACCAACACATCTGCAGGCAGAGGAAAGCGGCCAGAAGAATCAGAAAAGCGGTTTTTCTGCTGCGAGGGCGTGCATAACGGAGGTGCAGATATCCTAAATAGACCATCCAGGTAGCGGCGGCCCAGGTCTCTTTCGGGTCCCAGGTCCAGTAGTGGCCCCAGGCCTGTTTTGCCCATAGGGCCCCGAACAGCATCCCGAAGGTCATAAAGGCAAGCCCTGCACGGACCAGCCCGTCTGTGGTTGAGGAAAGGTTCTGCAGTTCACTTTCACTTTTCCTTCCTTCCGCCCAAAGAAGATAGATTCCCACAAGGGTGGCGGCTCCCAGAAGGCCGTAGCAGAACATATAGACAATCACGTGCGGGGCGAACCAGGGGCTCTGGAGAGCTGGCATAAGCGGCTGGGCGTGAATCTGCGGCTTGAACAGGTTGATGCAGACGAATACGGTGGCCATCACTGCGGAGAAGGCGGGTATCCATCTGTAACGGTGTATGGCATAGATAATAAGGCCGGCGATGGAGAGGAACAGACTGTACCATAGTCTGGTCTCTCCCATAGTCCTCAAAGGGGGGATTCCGGAAGAAATCCAGAGTCCGGCTATGAATACGCCCAATATGGCCGTCCCGGCGGATGCCGTTCCGACGGATGCCGTGAAACGCCCTCTCCAGGCGGATGCGGCTCCGGCCGTCCACAGGAGAACTGCAGTTGCGGCTATGAAGGGGAATATAGTCCAGTCAATCATATTCGTGCGGGTCTTTTGGTGAGAAAAAGTGACACGGCTCCGGCAAGGAGCATAAAGATGCCGCAATAGACGGCGGGGAGCCAGGGGTCACGGACAAGTTCCAGAATTGTGACATTCCCCTCTCCGTAGTCATCATAACCGGACTGGTAGATTTTCCATCCTTCCATCTTCACGGGATGGTTCACGCTGACCGATATGGTCCCGATGGCAGTGTCTTCCTTGAATACAGTGAGTTCCGAAGTGAAACTCTCTTCAGAAAACTCCTCCAGCCGAAGTGCAAAGCCGGGGGTGTATCCGAAACCTTTGTCATCGACTGCGCGCCATTCGGGGTGGACGCTGCCTGCAATCATCCGCAGTTCCTCGCGGTCCGCGCTTCCCAGTGTGGCAGAGACAAGCACGATGAAAAGTCCGACGTGATTGAGCAGGAACGGGATATTCTTCGGTTTGAAACTGAACTTCTTGATGCAGGTCAGGCCCAAGGAGATGGTCAGGAAGAGATAGAGAAGTATGAAACTCCAGTTGGAAAGAGTCGAACGGTTCCCCGTCAATCCGTAGATTGCCGTGGCAACGCCTGCCGCAAGCAGGGACGGTACAGCGGCCTCAAGGCTTGCGAGCCAGCGTAATACCCTTGAATTCTCCCTCCATATCGAGATGATTGCCAGTATTGTTACAAAGGCCGTCAGAGAGATTGCATTCCGTGGGAAGGCCATCAGATCCCACTCCATCGGGCCGACGGTCAGCTGGAGGACAAGTCCTGCTGCGGCAAGGGCGGCTATTACGATGAAGCCTGCAATGAAGGATTTTTCCGTTCTATTGGGATTTCCCATATCTCACTGTTTGATAAGCAGTACGGTAGCCATTGCGGAGACACCTTCCTCCCGGCCTTCGTAGCCCAGATGTTCGGTTGTGGTGGCTTTTACGGAGACCTGACTGATGCCGATTCCCATATCCTCGGCCAGAAGGCCTCTCATTTCATCTATGTACGGGGCGATTCGGGGCTTTTGCAGCAGCAGTGTGCAGTCCACGTTCGAGATGGAGTAGCTTTTGCCCGCAATCAGCCCACAAACCTTCCGCAGCAGAATCCGGCTGTCGATTCCCTTGTACCCATCGTCCGTGTCGGGAAAGTGCTTTCCGATGTCTCCCAGTGCAATCGCCCCGAGCAGGGCATCGCACAGTGCGTGAATCAGCGCATCCCCGTCAGAATGGGCCACGCACCCCTTTGTGAAGGGGATTCTCACCCCTCCCAGCACCAGCGGCAGACCATCCGCCAGCTGATGAACGTCATATCCGTTTCCGATTCTTATATCCATATTGTAATCGTCATTTGTATCTTTTTATTCGGACAGCGAGAAAGGTGCGGCCTGCCTTGTGACGCATCTTTCCGTATTCGGTTCGGGGCCCATCACGAAATGCAGTTCCCCGCCGGACATAATCTCCGAATGGTCAATCCAGTTGCGTTCAAGCGGCCGGCCGTTGAGAGTTGCGGACTGGATATAGACATTCTCCTCCGAGTTGTTCTCTGCAATGACTGTGAAGGTGTTGCCGTTCTCAAGAGAAATGATAGCCTTTTCGAAGAGAGGGCTTCCGATGGCATACTGGGTCGAACCCGGAGTGACGGGATAGAAGCCGAGGGCGCTGAAGACATACCAGGCCGACATCGAACCCTGGTCCTCATCGCCGGGATAACCTTTGGGCCCCGGATTATAGACTCTGTCCATAATCTGACGGACGTGGAACTGGGTTTTCCAGGGCTGGCCGGCATAGTCATAGAGATATGGCATATGATGGATGGGCTGGTTGCCGTGCTCATACTGTCCGAGACCGGCGACGGTCATCTCCACCATCTCATTGTAAACGTCGTCATAGAAACCCGTGTCGAATATTCCCGGAAAATCGAACACTGCGTCGAGATGCCTGCAGAATTCATCTTCGCTTCCATATAGATTTATGAGGCCTCTGATATCCTGAAACACGGACCAGTTGTAATGCATCGCATTGCCCTCGATGAACGGCCCGCCCCACGCAATCGGATTGAAGTCCGGAGTCCAGCGGCCGTCAGCACCCCTGCCCCGCATATATCCCACCTCAGGGTCAAAGACATTGCGGTAGTTGTACATCGTCCTGCCGAACTTCTCCTCACATTCCCTGTTGCCGGCAGAGCGGGCCAGAGTCCAGGCACAGAAATCGTCGTAAGCATACTCCAGAGTCATTGCCGTGCCGTATTGGAACTCGGGATAGGGGACATATCCCTTCTCCTCATAAGGAACCGCGCCGTATCTTCCGAAAGAGAGATAGTGCCCATCGGCCCTGATTTTCAGGTCTTTGCTATCTCTTACCTGCTCCTGATACGCCATCAGGGCATCCTCAGGATTGAAAGTACGGATACCTTTCGTCCAGGCATCGGCAAGCAGCGATATGGCGTGATTCCCTATCATCCCGAACGTTTCCCGGTAAAACGGCCAGGAGGGCAGGTAACCGTCGTGTTCATAACTTTCCATAATGCTTCGTACATAGCGTTCCTGCATCCGGGGGAACAGAATGTTGTACAGAGGGAACTGCGAACGGAACGCATCCCAGTAGCCGATGTCGTTGAATCCGTAGCCGGGATATACCGTCCCGGTATTGGCATCGTAGTGGTGGGGATTGCCATCGGCATCGTATTCGTGGAACATTCTGGGGAAAAGGCTGGCGTGGTAGAGACAGGCGTAGAAGGTGCGCCGTTGGTCCGGGGTTCCGCCTTCGACTGCAATGCGGCCCAGAAGGTCGTTCCACGCTTCCGTACCCTCTTCAAGGGTCTGCTCAAAAGTATCGCGCGGCTTGAGTTCCCGAGTATAGTTCAGTTCCGCCTGTTCCGCGCTGATGAATGATGCTGCCACCTTCATCTGAACCTTCGAACCGGGTTCAAATTCAAGGTAAAATCCTGAATAGATGCCGGCTGTCGAATCGGTACCGGGAAAGAGCTCGGGCGATTTCATAGTGGGCTTGCCGCGTAGCGCCGCCGCAAGCATATCAGGAGTCTTATAGAATACGTGCTCGGGGTTGTCGGCATCGTGCCAGGCTCCGAACGACTTCACCGGTGTGTCGAAAGTCAGGACAAACCAGCAGTAGGGGTTGTTGCCCCAGTATCCGTTGATGTTCAGGGTGCCTCTGACGGACCTGTCCTGAGCGTCCATTGTCAGGCTGGCGGGATTGTTCCCTGAATCGATGAGGAGATATGCCGGACCGTCGGCAGGATATGTGAAGCGCAGATGGTTGCCCCTCTCCGTGGGGGCCATCTCAGTCTTGATGCCATTGCGGAAAGTGACACTGTAATATTGCGGGAGAGCTGTTTCGTCATCGTGTGAGAACTTTGCTCCCCTCAGAGCCTGACGGACTTCCAGTTCCCCTGTTTCAGGGAAAAGTGCGAAGGCTGCGTAATCCCTTGTCCATGGACTGCACTGATGAGCTTGAGAAAAGGCCCGTATCTCGTCTGACTGCCAGGCGTATTTCCATCCGTCGCCGTGGGCTCCGGTTTGGGGCGACCAGAGGTTCATCCCGAACGGACGGCCCGTGGCGGGATAGGTGTTTCCATAGCTTAATTCAAATCGGGATTCGGTGCCGATGCGAGTGTCAACAAGTGCAGTGTAATCTGTCCGGGAAACAGGTGACGAGCAGGCGGCAAGGAGAACCACCGACATAATGACTGAAAACAGGGATAATCTCATTTTACAAGTTCGTCGGGGAAGAAGGGATGAATTAAGATAAAGATACTGGCCTTCACAACCGCACAGCACGGCAACTGCAAGAAGGATGGAGGCAAGTGTCCTGTTTTCATATTGTCTGAGATTCTGGAATCCGTTTACAAAAATAAATATAATTTGTCCCCGGGTCAAGAGTTGAACGCAATCTGCGAAAAAAATCACGGGATTGACTTCACCGGTGAAGTCCGCGCTTTCTTTCCCAGGATTGTCCCAAAAAGTCCATATCTGCAGTTAAACGTTTATAATCGGCTATAACCGTTTAATACTGAATATTCTGTTGTGAGATGTGTTCCTTTGTTCCCGAACCATTAAAATAACAGAATTATGGAAGAGACATTAAACAGAATGGAGCTCCGGGGCCGCATCGGCCAGGAGCCGAAAATCTTCAAGGTTGGAGATGCAAAAGTGGCCAGATTTTCAGTAGCCACGAATGAAGTGTTCCACGACAGGGAGGGAGTAATCAAGGAAGAGACCACCTGGCACAACGTCAGTGCCTGGGAAGGCAGGAACATCGAATCTTTCGACAAAATCCACAGGGGGACGATGGTGTCCGTGGTGGGGCGGCTGCGAAACAGCCGGTTCACCAATACGGAAGGGGTGGAAAGGTACCTCACGGAGGTGGTGGCCAACCAGCTCTCCCTTGTGCAGCCGGGTGCCGGCTCGGGAATCAGGCCCTGATAATCTCTATCTCGCCGAGAAGACCCACCTTGATAATCTGGGATGCTTTTCCTGTGGCATCCTTTTCGAGATAAGGGTCAGCCACCCAATCCACGGAATTGATGATGTCAATGGGGATTTCTTCATAGAGAGCCGGTGCCGGCTCTCCGGAAAAGTTGGCTGAGGTCGAAACAATCGGTTTGCGGAAGCGGCGGACAAGTTCGCGGCAGAATTCGCTCATCGGGATTCTGATGGCGACGGAGCCGTCCTCCGCAATTACGTTGGAGGCGAGGTTCACTGCCCCTGGATAGACTATGGTCATAGGCTTGTCATTGACCTCAATCAGGTTGATTGCCACTTCCGGAATGACCTTGACGTATTTGCCTATCATATCCATATCTGCCACCAAAGTGATAAGGCTCTTGCTGTCAGCGCGTCTCTTGAGAGCATAAACTTTGGCTACCGCTTTCAAGTCAGTGGCATCGCAGCCGATTCCCCATACGGTGTCGGTGGGGTAGAGGATTATACCGCCTGATTTCAGGACTTCTATGGCGGAGTTGATCTCTTCAATGTCGATTTCCGGATTCATTTCTTTGAATTTTTGATATAACAGGGTAATGGTCCGAGAACGGGCACCGGATTATCTTGTGTTCCGAGCATCCGAACTCTTCGGGAATCAATATGTAGTCTATCCTGAGCAGGGGCCAGAGCACCGAATAGGTACTGCTGAATCCATTCCCGGCTTCGGAAAAAGTGTCCTTCCGGCCATTCTTCAATTGCCTGAAGGTATAGGAGACAGGCGTGTCATTGAAATCCCCGCAGATTACGGAAGGGTAGGGGTTTCCCTCATTGACGGTCAATATCCGGCTGACCTGTTCCGTTCTCTTTACGGTCGCGTCACCGAGATGGTCGTGCAGGTTTACAACCTCCTCCTTGAAGTATCCTTTCTTTGTCAGTCTCTTGATTATGGAGGTAAAGGAGGTGCTGTAGGATTCGAGATGACAGTTGAATATGCTTATTACAATGGAGTCGATGGCGATGTCGCTCTTGATGCACAGGTTCGTCGAACCCTTGAACGTAATGGCGGTGTCGCTTACAATCGGGTACCGGCTGAGGGTGACATTGCCGAAGAGGGAGGAGCCGTGAAAGAAATGGGTATGTCTGTAGGGATAGTCCGGAAGTTTCAGATGGAGCAGGGACGTATCCTTCACGATAAATTCCTGAAGGCACACTATGTCGGGACGGTTGCTCTCTATCAGACTTTTGATTTCTATTGCCGCATCATCGGGGGAGAGTTTCTTTTCCGAGGCCATATATCTTCCCACATTGTATGTCATCACTGTGAAGGAGTCCTTTTCGGCGGCGGCCTTTTCCTCTGTCCCGAACTTGACGAACAGGTCGGAATGAAACATTGCGGGCATAAGAGCTATGACCGGAATGAATGCGGAATAGGAGTGCCTGACCAGTGCAATGAATAGCAGCACTATGTTCAAAGCGGTAAGCGGGGTGAAGTAGTATCCGAAAAACATAGGTATTTCGGAGATTTTAGGGCTTATGAACACCGACAGGTATGAAATCGCCAGTGCGATGCCGGAAACAAGTGATACCCACAGCTGGAGTCTGGTGGAGAAGGAGACTTCAGAGACTTTCTTCCGTGGAGTCCTCAAGTGCTTGGGCCCCGGTTTTGTGATAACTTTCACCATCAGCTGTACAGTCTGTTGTCTCTTTTCCAGATAAGTATCAGAATCAGGCCGAACAGCATACCGCCCAGATGAGCGAAATGTGCGATTCCATCGGACGTTCCGACAAGGCCCGTCGCAAGTTCAATTGCCGCGAAGATAACCACGAACCATTTGGCTTTCAAGGCTATCGGGGGAAATATAAGTTGAAGTATGCTGTTTGGGTATAGCATTCCGTATCCTAAAAGAACTCCGTAAATCGCTCCGGAGGCTCCCACCGTGGGGGTGCGGAGAATCCTTGCGGCGGTGAGCATATTTTCCTGATTGGCGAGCAGGTCCGATACCTGGAAATGTATAACGAGATTGTGGCACAGCGCGGCGCCAAGCCCGGTGACCAGATAGAACAGCAGGAATTTGCCGCTGCCCCACACCCGTTCGAGGGCTACGCCGAAGATTGTCAGGGAGTACATATTGAAGAAGATATGCCAGAATCCCCCGTGCATGAACATATGTGTGACAAGTTGATAGGGATGGAAAAGAGGGGACTCGAAGGGGAAGAGAGAGAATTTCTCATACATCACATCACCGATGATGCTTGTCCCTATCATCACTATTATGTTGATTATGATAAGATTTTTCACAATGGGAGTAAGCATTGAGAAAAATCCGGGCCTTCCGTTATATTCGTAGTAACTCATAGCAGTTTGTCCAATTCATCAAGTGAAACGATTGTCATGCAGCGGTGGCCGGCAGGAGACAGATTCGGCTCCCTGCAGGAGAAGAGGGAATCTACCAGTGACCGGGCCTCCGCCTGATTGAGTGTATTCCTTCCGCTTGCGGCTGCGCTTTCGGCCATTTTTACTGCAACGCTGTGGCGGTAGTCATCAATTTCCGACTCGTCGCACAAGGCTGCCACAAGAGTGTCGATGCTCCGGCTGACATCTGCTTCGTCTATGCCGAATCCTTCAGGTACGCCATAAACCACGACGCTTCCGCCTCCGAAATCTCTGATGTCGAACCCCAGTTGCTCTACCGTCTCTGTCTGCATCGTGATTGTCAGATAATCCTCTGCACTCAGTTTTACCGTCTGGGGGAACAGCGTCTGACGTGCAATCGGTTGCTGCTCCGCGATTTTCTCGTAATATCTTTCGTAGAAAATCCTCTGCCTTGCCCTTTCCACGTGTATCAGCATTATTCCGGACCTGACAGGTGCGATTATGTATTTTCCCCGCACTGTCAGCAGATTCCTCTCGTCTGTATGGTGCTCCTCAAAAAGGACTCCCTGTTCTGGAAGAGGGTCAAACTGACTGATTTCGGGACATTCGGGAACCTTGAACGGGTTGAACAGCGGTTCATAGTCAATCTTGGGAGTGTGCACCGGGTATCCGTCAGAACGGTTGAATACAGGAATCTGCGGGATATTGCCGCTGTCGAATTCTATGCTGGGGGTGAAATCGTTCTTGCCGAGACTCTCTCTCACTCCTGCCATCACTATTTCGAAAATCATCTGTTCGTCGCTGAACTTCACCTCGGTCTTGGTGGGGTGTATGTTCACATCCACCTCTTCCGGTTTGATTGTCAGGTATAGGAAATAGATGGGGAGGGAGCCGTCGGGAATCAGTTTTTCGTATGGTTTGCAGACAGCCTTGTTCAGCAGCGGGGAGCGGAAATAGCGTCCGTTCACGAAGAAATACTGGTTTCCGGACCGTTTTCGGGAATCTCCCGGATTGCCCACGAACCCTGATACCTTGACTACGGAGGTGTCAACGTTCACCTCGACCAGATCCCGGGCCAGATTCATTCCATATATGTCCTTTATTCTCTGTTTGGCGTTCTGTGCGGGGCGCAGGTTGTAAAGGTCTTTCCCTCCGGATATCAGCCTGAGCGAGAGTTCCGGTCTGGTAAGTGCGACCCGAAGGAACTCCTGAATGATGTTCCTCATCTCCACGCCGTCTGACTTCAGAAATTTTCTTCTTGCGGGGACGTTGTAGAAGATGTTGCGTATTTCGAATGAAGTGCCTTCCGCTATGGCGTCGTCACTTATCGAGGAGATTCCGGAAGGGGAGATTTCCACCTTCGTGCCGACCTCATTCTCCTTCCTTCGCGTGCGCAGCGTAACCTCGGAGACGGCTGCGATGGATGCGAGGGCTTCGCCCCTGAAACCGTAGGTCATTATCTTTTCAAGGTCGGAAGCGGCCGAAATCTTGCTGGTCGCGTGTCTCTCGAAGCAGAGGGAGGCTTCTTCCCTGTCCATCCCGCATCCGTTGTCGGAAATTTTAATCATCGTCTTTCCGGAGTCTGACACGGAGACGGTGATTGAAGAAGCGCCTGCATCCACTGCATTTTCCATCAACTCCTTTACGACGGAAGCGGGACGCCCGACAACTTCGCCGGCCGCAATAAGATTGGCTATTTCAGGGGGGAGAACCTTCAGCATCTTCTACAGAAGGAACAGGGGTTCGAACAATTTGGCCAGATAGTATGCCGCGATGAAGAGCAGAATCAGCGTTGCGAATAGGATGAATCCGTTGATTCTGGTGCCGCCGGCCTGCCTTTTCCGGCCCTCAACTGTACCTTTGCGGTAGGCTTCGCGTATTCCCAGTCCGGGGATATATTTCCCCGGTTCCTTAGGATGGTATTTCTCCTCAGCTTCCTGAATTCTCTCCTTGACCTCGTCATAATAGCGTGGTTTGTAACTATATACCCTGTGCTCGGGAATTTTGAAAAATGTGAGTCGAAATGCCATCTCGATGTAGTTTTACGTTTTGCCGGACGCAAATTTACAAAAAAACTCCATCTGTTGCAGATTATTCAAGACGGGTTATCAAATAATCCGTGCACCTCGTGTTTTTTTGAAAAAAAGTAAATTTTCAGGCAGGTGTTTTTATTTGTCGCGGAAAGTTTATATTTGCCCGAAAATCGTGGATTATGGAGAATGTGGGAAGGTGCCTTTTGTGCGGCAAGGAGTTTACGGGAAGGGTCGATAAGAAATTCTGCAGCGATGCCTGCAGAAGCGAATATCACAACCGCATCCGTTTCGGCAGGAAAAAGGAGTCGGGAATAATCGAAAGAATTCTGCGGGCGAATTGCGATTTTCTCAGGAGAAACCTTCTTGATGGGAACAGGACAATCAATTTGGGCAGGCAGGAGACCTTGCTGTTCAACAGAAACTTCTTCACTTCCTGCGAAAGACGTTTCCTGCGCCCTCCCATATACCACTGTTTCGGTTACAGATACTACATCTCTCTCGGCAAGATACACATTATCGATGCAGCCGAATGAGAAAATGGTTATCTTTGCCACCGGAATAAACCTATAGCCACTATGTTACATAGAATAACAACTGCCGCCGCCATTGTTGCGGCGATTGTGACAACATCTTGCACTATGAAAGAAAATCCATTGCTTACGGCATCTTCAAGCCCTTACGGAGCCCCGGCTTTCGACAAGATAACGGACGCCGACTACAAACCCGCATTCGAGGCTGCAATCCGGACCGCGAAGAAAGAAGTGGAAGCGATAGTGAAAAACCCCGAAGCTCCCACTTTTGAAAATACTATTGAGGCTCTGGAGTATTGCGGAAAGGATTTGACCAATGTGGAGTCAATCTTCTTCAACCTCAACGAAGCCTGCACGAACCCCACGATGCAGGCTGTGGCCGAAGAAGTGTCACCGATGCTCACCGAATACAGCATGTCCATTATTCTGAATGCGGAACTTTTTGCCCGCATCAAGGCTGTATGGGAGCAGAAGGACAATCTTAACCTCAATCAGGAGCAGAGCAAACTCCTGAAAGAGACTTACGAATCGTTCGCCCGCAACGGCGCAAACCTGCCGGATGACAAGAAAGCCGAGTTTGCGAAGATTTCCGAGGAACTCTCTCTTGCGACCCTGAAATTCGGAAAGAACGTGCTTGCCGCTACCAATGCGTTCACTCTCAATATTACGGATGAAGCCGACCTTGCCGGCCTGCCTGAGTATGTCAGGGAGATGGCCGCATCCGAGGCGAAAGGGCGTGGCGAGCAGGGGTGGACTTTCACCCTCAACGCTCCCAGTTACGGCCCCTTCCTCAAGTTCAGCGAACGCAGAGACCTTCGCGAGAAGATATGGAAGGCCTACAATATGAGGAATATCAACGACGAGTTCGACAATACTCAGGAAATCCTCAACATCGTGGGACTCCGCATCAAATCCGCCCAACTTCTGGGCTACAGGACATACGCCGAGGCTGCGCTTGTGGACAAGATGGCAAAGAGACCCGAAACGGTGAACAACTTTCTGGACAACCTTATGGGGCAGACTCTCGGAGCCGCCAGAAAAGAGGTTGACCAGATTCGTCAGTACGCCGTAGCCAACGGCTTCGAAGGCACGCTGATGCCCTGGGACTTCAGTTTCTGGTCAGAGAAATACAAGGATGCCACCTACTCTCTGAACGAGGAACTTCTCAAGCCCTATTTCAAGCTCGAGAACGTCATCGCCGCCATATTCGACCTTGCAAATCGCCTCTATGGCCTCCAGTTCAAGGAGAACAAGGAGATTTCCGTATATCATCCCGACGTAAAGGCGTTTGAGGTGTCCGACGAAAGCGGCAGATTCATGGCGCTTCTCTATATGGACTTCTTCCCCCGCGAGAGCAAGCGCGGCGGAGCCTGGATGACGGAATTCCGCGGACAGAGCATCAAGGAGGGCGTCGAGGAGCGTCCGTTCGTCTCTCTGGTAACAAACTTCACGAAGCCCACCGAAACGACTCCTTCCCTGCTCACATTCGACGAGGTGACCACAATCCTGCACGAATTCGGACACGCGCTTCACGGAATGTTGGCGGAAGGGTCATACGGCTCTCTCACAGGTACTTCCGTAGCCCGTGACTTTGTGGAGCTGCCTTCGCAGATAATGGAGAACTGGGCGTACGAACCCGAATATCTCAAGACTTTCGCAAAACATTACCAGAGCGGAGAGGTCATCCCTCAAGAATACATCGACCGCATCGTAGCGGCCAAGAACTTCCTTGCAGGTTATTCTCAGGTCCGCCAACTGCAGTTCGGCCAGATAGATATGGCCTGGCATTGCAGCGAGACCGTTCCCTCACAGGACGTTGTCGCATACGAACAGTCTGTCGTAAGCAAGTCAGCGGTGGTTCCTGTCGTTGAGGGAGCCGCGATGGGTCCGCAATTCAACCACATCTTCTCGGGCGGATACAACGCAGGCTATTACTCTTACAAATGGGCGGAGGTTCTGGAAGCCGACGCTTTCGAGCTCTTCAAGGAGAAGGGTATTTTCAACAGGGAGGTCGCTTCCTCATTCAGGAAGAACATCCTCAGCCGCGGCAGCATCGAGGACGCTGACGTGCTCTACAGGAACTTCCGCGGACGCGACCCCGAAAGCGATGCCCTGCTCAAGAAATACGGCCTGAAATAATCTCGTTTCGCACACCCGCGAGTCACTCGCGGGTGTGCGAAACGGAGCTCTTCCAAGCACGTCGGGACAATATTATGCTACGAGGCGACTTTGGCTCCCCCTTGTGCGTGGGAAGCCCGACTTTGCGCACGGGAAGGCTGTTATTGTGGCTGTCGTGCGTAAACGGCTTGATTTCGCGCACGACAATGAGATGCCTGCGCTGTCGGTGTTGACTTGCGGCCGGACGACGCGAAACTATTTTCCGATTTAAAGACGGTTGTACTGCTCCAGGGCTTTGGAGAGGATGAACAGGGCTCTTTTCAAATCCTCCTTGCGAAGGACGTAGGCCATACGGACTTCATCCCTGCCCAGACCGGGAGTCGTGTAGAATCCGGCGGCGGGAGCCATCATAACGGTTTCGCCCTCGTAATTGAAGTCGGTGAGGCACCAGGCACAGAACTTTTCGGCGTCATCCACCGGGAGTTTGGCGACAGTGTAGAACGCTCCCATCGGAAGGGGCGTGTAACATCCGGGAATGCGGTTGATGCCGTCAATCAGGCACTTCCTGCGCTCCACATATTCCTCATACATTTCACGGCTGTAGGCCTCGGTCCCGTCAATTGAGGCTTCAGCAACAATCTGCCCAATCAAAGGGGGCGACAGCCTGGCCTGACAGAATTTCATCACGGTGCTGCGGATGGCCTCGTTCTTGGTAATCAGGGCTCCGATGCGGATTCCGCACTCGGAGTATCTCTTTGAGACGGAATCAATCAGGACAACGTTCTGCTGAATGCCGTCGAGGTGCATCGAGGAGATGTAGGGAGACCCTGTATAGATGAATTCACGATAGACCTCATCGGAGAAGAGGAACAGGTTGTGCTTCTTCACCAGGTCGCGTATCTGGTTCATCTCCTTCTGAGTGTAGAGATATCCCGTCGGGTTGTTGGGGTTGCAGATGAGGATGGCCTTGGTCCGCTCGTTTATCAGCTCTTCGAACTTCTCCACCTTGGGCAGGCAGAAACCCTCGTCGATGGTCGTGGCGATTGTCCTGATTACGGCTCCCGCACTGACGGCGAACGCCATATAGTTGGCATACGCGGGCTCAGGGACAATGATTTCGTCTCCCGGATTCAGGCACGAAAGGAATGCGAAAAGGACCGCCTCCGAGCCGCCGGCGGTGATGATGATGTCATCCGCAGAGAGTTTTATCTGGTAGCGCTCGTAGTACCCGACCAACTTTTCACGAAGGGAACGGTAGCCCTGTGACGGACTGTATTCCAGAGTGGTGCGATCGATTTTCTTCAGTGCATCCAGAGCCTTCTTCGGTGTGGGCAGGTCCGGCTGACCGATATTCAGTTTGTAGATTTTGATGCCACGGTTTTCCGCAGCCTCGGCGAGTGGGGCCAGTTTGCGGATGGGGGAAGCAGGCATCTGCAACCCCCTCATTGAAATCTGCAAGGAATTTTTTTCAGCCATTTGGATTACTATTTTCTAAACTCTTTTGGAAGAGGCAGTGTGCACTTCCCGTAATATGGGTTGGTCTCAGCTTCGGAAAAGATGGCCCTGATGCCGCTTTTGCTTGCAAATGCCTTTGTTACGGCGGGCTCCTCATCGGCTGACTTGAAAGTGCCGTTGACTATGTAGTTGAGGCAAGCCTTGATGTTCGCTTCCTTAGGTCCGAAGTCGTGATAGACGTCATCATAAACACTATATTCCGGGATAAAACCGGAGCCGGGCTCTGCCGCGCTGGGAATACCTTCCCCGTCTGAATTGAAGTTGTAGAAGCAGATGGGGTAGAATACGTATTGGAGGGTACTGTAATCTCCTGCTTCAACCTTTTCGTATGTATCGTCATCGGGCGGATAGAGGAAGACATACATTCCGTTGGGCTTGCCGTATGATTGGCCTCCGATGTGATGCAGTTTGTTTTTCAGATAGGGCTTCAGTCCGTTGTAAGTCATTTCGCTTGCGGATGCCGAACTGCCGTGCATTATGAAGAAGACTTCATCAAGGCCTAAGGAAATGTCTTTGGGAATGTTTTGGGTAATGTCATTTTTGGAGGCAATAGAGTTGTGCTTTCTGGTGACGTATGGTTTTCCGCCTGCGTCAGCCGGGGCCAGATAACCCATAAGGGTGTCGCTCGCGCGGCTGTCACCGCCGCCGTTGTACCGGAGATCTACAATCATCTTCTTCACACCTGCTTCCTTGAATTTTGCCATCTCTCGTTTCAAATCATCCAGAAAATTTGCTGCGAAGCTCAAATAGTTGAAATAACCTACAGGCTCCGCCAGACCCGGGAAATCCTCTCCGGTGAATATGTCGGACTTGAGAATGTAGTTGGTCCTGAGGCTGGTGGCCATTTCCGCCGTGAAGGAGGTGTCCCGTCCGTCAGCGAGTTTGAATGTGAAATTAACGGGAGACTGACCGTAATTCTTGCCGAATAATTCAATCTGCTCATTCGTCTCGAATCCATTGGGGATTTCAAGATCACCTATAGCAACGAGTTGGGCACCACGGGTGACGCCGAACTGCTCAAGAGGGGACCCCGGAAAAACCTCAAGAATGAACAGGCGGTAATCGTGGAATTCTTCGACAGGCTGAACCAGAGACACACCCCAAGTGCCTGACGGCCCGGAAGACGTTCCGGTCTCGGAAGCGACGTAGGACTCCTTGTCCTCCATCCAGCTCCAGCGGTCGGTAGGGGTATATAGCAAGGCATCGAACCAACTGTAGATGGTCCCGTAGTCGTAGGGCTTGAGGTTGACGTTTCTATCTGCAACTTCCTGATACCAATAGTAATAGGGGGTGAATCCGGAGCCTCCTTTTCCATATATTTCCAAAAGGGACATCTTTGCGTCATAATCCTCGTCCTCCGCGATGAGTTTCTTGATTCTTTCCTCCTCCGCCTTCTTCCTGTCCTGCTCCGCGGAAGGTGGCGTTACATCCTTGTCGCAGGAGGCGGCAAAAAGCAAAACCCCTGCAAATATAAGTGAATAAAGGATGGCCTTTTTCATAGCTTTTCCGACAAAAATCCCACAAATATAGGTAAAAATCTACAACGATACTATCTTATCGGAGGTTACATACCAGATATACCCCTCGACGTTCCGGTAGCCCATCCTTTCGAGCAACCTGCAGTAGTCCCCGACCTGCTTCCTGTATGACTCCCTCTCCGCACCGAACTTGTAGTCAATCACTATGGCTCTGCTTCCGTCGCCGCTGACAAGAATCCTGTCCGGACGGAAGACATTGCCATATTCATCGGCGATGGAGGTTTCGTTGAGGGAGGTGTAAGTCCCGTCAAACCAGTGGTGTCCCGATATCGCGGCCAGCCGCTCTGACAGCATTTCGAAAGCTTCGGCATCACCGGCACAGGCCTTCACCAGATCAGAAACAAGGTCAACCCGGGAGAGAATTTCGTGAAGAGCAATTCCTCTGTGCCTGGGGTCGCCGCCCCGGTCGAAGTGTTCATTAGCCTTGAAGGAAAGTTTGAGCCTGCTTCCGAGCGGGACAATGTCAAAGGTACTCTGAAGTATCATCTCCGGCCCCCCGCTGACACCCCTGGCAGATGAAATCACACCTTCAACATACTCCCCCTCCCCGTCAAGCCAATCCCTGAGGGTTTCCTGCATATATTCGGCGAAAGAATTGAACCCGCCGCCCTTTCTTGCTCCCGACGCGGGGGCATAGACTACCATATCCTGCTTGGCACGGGTCAGGGCCACGTAGGCGGTGTTGACGGCATCAATCCGGGCAAGCAGCATCTCCTTCTCATACTGCTCGGCAAAAACGGTCTCTTCCAGTTGCTTTATGGCCTTGATCGGAATCAGCCCAATCTCCTGGAAAGGCTCCGGAGTCTCCATCCATACGGTGTTGATATGGCCGCTGAATTTCTCCTCCATAAACGGTATGATTACGGCATCCAGCCCGAGTCCCTTCGCCTTGTGGATTGTCATAATCCTTACGGCATTCTGCCCGGAAGGGGCGCAGATACTCTTCTTGCATCCCGATTCATCCCACCACTTCAAGAAGCCTCTGACAGAGGAACCGAATTTGCCCTGATAGTCGAGCACGCAGTCAAGGAAGGCGTGGATGAAGGGGATGTCCTTCTCCCCCACCGGAAAGATGCCTGAATCCAGAAGGCTCTGGCAAATCTCATACAGCGAGCCGTCCGTCGCTTTTTCAGGGATCCGCCCGACAAAGTCCTCCACGAGCAGTCCGCAAACCGGGTCTTCCGGAGTTGAGAGGTATCTCAGTATATTGACAATTGCGGAGGTGCAGTCGGAGGAACCTATCAGCAGGGAGTCCTCCGTTATGACACTGATACTCTCTTTCATAAGGGCATTGGCGGCAAAGGCCCCTTCGTCATTCCTGCGGACGAGAACGGTAATGTTGCCCGGGGCGTAACCTCCGCTCATCAGTTCCCTGATATCTTCAACGGTCCGCCGGATGGCCTCCTCCTTCCATTCCTTGTCTTCGATAAACCGAACCTTGACTCTGCCTGTCTCCCTCCCCTTCCGGGCTGCGGGAACGGACTGAAGGCAGTCATCATAGACTGTTCCGAGCAGGCAGGTTTTTCCTACACCGTTGAAAACCATATTGTTGAACTCCACAATGGCGCTGCCGCTCCTCCAGTTGTCATTCATCGGCTCGCTGCCGTCGATATTGCACCGGCCGAGGTCATCGAAGATATATTCACTCATAAGCCGCCAGTCGGAGCCCCGCCAGCGGTAGATGCTCTGCTTGATGTCTCCCACGACAAGGTTCCCGAAACCCTTGGAGATGCTCTCCCGGAAGAGTGGCATAAAGTTCTTCCACTGGAGCAGGGAGGTGTCCTGAGCCTCGTCAAGCATTATGTGGTCATACCTGTTCCCTATTTTCTCATATACGAAAGGAGTGTCGCTCCCATCTATGATGTTGCCCAGCAAATCGTTGGATTCGTTCAGAAGAAGGACGTTGTTCTCCCTGAGATAGTCGTTGATGCTTCGGTAGAGGTCCGAATAGATCCCCAGAAGAGAGAGATTCTTCCTGATTGCAAGTGCGCTGGCGTAGTTCCTGTATTCGTCGCGGAACAGGGCCATCGTCCTTTCGACCACACTTTCAAGCCCTTCCGGATGCAGATCCCCAAAACTTTCGGGCAGTTTCTCCGAAGGGACCTTGATTTCTCCTGCGGCAAGGCGGGGGAAGACCATAAAGGCCCCCCTGCTTTTCCCCTTGAACATATCGGGAGTGAGCCCGTTTGTGGACATTATTGAAAGTGCCTCCGCACCGAGTTCTGAGGCAGTCTTGCGAAAAGTAGAAATGACCGAGGCGAGTCCGGCGTCAAATTTTCTGACAGCGCTCCTCTCCCCGAAATCCTTCCCATAGCGGCGGGCCTTGAGTTTGAATTCCTCCTTGAAGAAGAGCCCCGCAATCTCCTCCAATTGTCCGGCCACGTTCCAGCCGCCTCCCTCTTCGACGGTTCTGAACGAATAATCCTTCAGCCACTCAAGAAGGTCCTCATTGCCCGGTTCGCCGAGGGAGTCGAGCATCCTATCGACGGCCATCGAGATTATTCCGGCTGTGTCCAGCTCCACCTTGTAGGAGGCGTACTGCCCGATTTCCCTTGCAAAGGAGCGTATCACCATCTGGAAGAAGCGGTCTATAGTGCTGATGTTGAAGCAGGTATAGTCATTGAGTATCTTGACCAGCCGTCTGCGTGCCTTCTCCGCAAGCACTGGGTCAGAAGGGTTGCGGGACATCCCGTGAAGTTCCTCAATGATGCGGGATTTCATCTCGTCCGTCGCCTTGTTTGTAAAGGTGACGGCCAGAATGTGGCGATAGGACTCATCATCCCCCTCCAGAAGCATCCTTATGTACTCCTGAGTGAGGCGGTGCGTCTTTCCGGCACCCGCCGAAGCTCTTAGAAGTTTCACTTTTTCTGACATAGCTTCCGGAAGTTGCAATATTCACAGACCTTGCCACCGCCTTTCCTTGAGGTGAAGGGGACGGAAGGGTCGTATATTTCACGAATCAGGGCGGAGAGCCTCTCTTCGAACAGAGCCAGCTTCTCCGGGTCGATGAGTTTCGCTTCGGGGGCGGCTGTGAAGATTGAGCGCAGGGAGTAGATGCACTGGCTGTATGCAACGTCCTGCCCACCGCCTCTGCGGTATTTCATCAGCAGTGCATAGAAATAGAGTTGGAAGGCGATGGAAGGCCGTTTCTCATTGGTGCTGTCGAACAGTTTCTCCACATCTGCATAGTTGTCCCTGCCGTCAATCTTTCCGCTCTTGTAGTCCACCACTCTGACAATGCCGTCCATACGGGTATCCAGCCTGTCGATGATGCCGAAGAGTGTCGCAGGGCGGCCTTCCCCTATGTCAATCCGGCAATCCGTTCTCTGCTCAGTCCCCAGGATTTTGAAGGGGGCCAGCTCCGAATCGACCTTGAGGGTCTGGTCTATATATTTTATAATCAATTGTTTCAGGATTATGTTGCGTCCGGTGGTCTCCCCTATTTTCGCTTCCGAGAGGAATGCCGAATCGACCATCCCGCTGATTCCGGCCCTGTCCCTGCGGAGGGAGAGGATATCCTCACGGGAGAGAATCTTCCCGACAAGAGGACGGTAGATATTCTCCATCACTGCGTGGTAGATTGACCCGAACAGACCTGCGTCAAGTTCCTCCACCACTTCGTCCGGCTCCCCTATGCGCTTCACATACTGGTAGTAATATTTGAGGGGGCAGTCGATATAGGTGTTCAGGGCGGATGCCGAGAAGGATTGCGGCAGGGGTTCCCCCTTGCCAACTGATGTCTCCGACTCCTCGTCAACACCCCCTTCCAGCCTGTAGGCGGCCACCCGTTCCCGCAATGGGGCGCTGTACTGGTATTTCAACTGTTTGATGAACCGGCTCTCCTCCCCGTTCTGAAGCCCTTCGGTCCGTGAGTCATAGACAAGATAGATTCGCTTGGCGCGGCAGATGCTCCGGTAGAAGTAATATGCCCATATGGAGTCGTGGTACTCGTAGGTGGGCAGTCCGAATCCCGTGCGGATGTTGTACGGGATGAAGGATGCGCTCACCGTCTTTGACGGGAACACCCCCTCTCCGGCGGAGAGCATTATGACGTTTTCGAAGTCGAGAGCTCTGGTTTCCAGAGGCCCCATAATCTGAAGTCCGCTCAGGGGCTCTCCCCGGTAGGGTATGGAAATCAGTCTGACACACTGGTTCAGCAGCCTGTAGTAGGTTGAGGCGTTCATATTCCAGTCCGTGTCAAGTTCCCTGATTGTGGAGACGGTCTTGTGGTAATGGTAGAGGAATTCCCTTTCCGTGTCTGTCTGCTCCTGTTCGATGTTCTCTATGATTTCCAGCTGATAGTCCGGTATGTTCACGGTCTGCGGCACATACCGGAAGATGACGGGGAAGATGCCTCCGGCGGAGGCGAGCTGTTCCTGAGCGACAAAGATGAGGTTGTCCCTGCGGATGTCAGAGGAGAACTTTTCAAGTGTCTCCTTATCCCCGAAACTTCTTGCAAAGTAGGGGTGTTCCAGCATATCCAGCACGTCCTTGTGATAGAATGCCACTTTCTCTCCCCGAACCCTGGCATTGCTCTGGAGGCGTTCCACGATTGAGAAGAAGCCGGCCGTATTGCCTGCCGCAAGAGGATACCCCATAGTGACGTTGATGTTGCCGATACATTCCGGCACAGCCCCCAGCATAGGCTGAAGCAGGGATTCGTCGGGGAGAATCACGGCGGTCTCCGTGCTGTCCGCCATCAACCCCCTTGAATGGAGTTCCTGCAGCAGATTGCTTGCGATGCGTGTCTGGCCCACGGCGGAAGGGACCCTTATCACTTCGAAACTCTGGTCCAGCCCTTCGTCCCAGTCCTCCAATTTTCTTTCCGATTTATAGCGCTCCGCATTGTCCTTCACGAAAAGGCTGGCCCTGTTTTCGGGGTCCGTCACCATCTTTCCCCTGAAATCCCAGTAGAAATCTGCAATCCCCTCGTCGCGAAGGGTGTCCATCAGTTTTTTCTCGCACCGGCTCAGTGCATTGAGCCCGACGAAGACTACCTTGTCATACTCCTTGCGAAGGGTTTCGGCATAGCCTCCCCGCTCCACCACATCGCGGTAAATCATCCCACTGTAACCCAGGTTTCTCTCCGCAAGCGTCTCCTTGAATTTCCTGTAGAGGGGCAGTAGCAGATTCCAGGTAGTGATGAACATTCTCTTCTTGTCCGACGGGTCGGCGCTCAGGTTGTCGGCGTCAAACGCCCTGCAGAATTGGGCGATGGCCTGCCTCTGCCGCTCGGTCAGGAAGTCGTAACTGACCGACAGTTCCTTCAGGTTGGCGACGTTGACAAGAATTTTCTCCGTGTCCGCCAAATATTTGTCCAAATCGTCGAAATCGCGCAGCAGGATGTCTCCCCAGTAGATGAACCGGTCGAAGGTCTCCTCCTGCTCCCCCTCAGCGGGTTGCGGTTTCACGGCGAGGTAGTCACGGTAGAGGAGGCTCAGAGCCTCGATGCTGTCCGCCTTCTTCAGGGGTGACAGTTTGCCGAACAGTTCGTCGATGGTGAGTATGTGGGGGCAGAAGAGAGGCCTGCCTGCGGCAAGTCCCAGATATTTCTGAAAAAACAGGGATGACCTTCTGCTGGGGAAGACGAAACACATCCGCTGCAGATTGTCACAATCCGCAAACGCGTGCGCAACGGCTTCCAGAAACTTCATTACAGTCTCTTCTTGATGGCGGCGGTGGCTTCCTCGTAACCGGGCTTTTCGAGGAGAGCGAACATATTCTTCTTGTAGGCTTCCACACCGGGCTGGTTGAACGGATTGATTCCCAGCACGTATGCGCTTATTCCGCAAACTTTCTCGAAAAAGTAGAACAACTGCCCCATATTGTATTCGTCAATCGTGTCGATTGTCACCTCGATATTGGGGACTCCACCGTCAACGTGGGCGAGGAAGGTGCCTTTCTGCGCCATCCTGTTGCAGAACTCGACGTTCCTGCCTGCAAGGAAATTCAAGTTGTCAAGATTCTGGCTGTCGCTGCCGATGACAACGCTGCGCTTGGCATTGGCCACGGTGATGACAGTCTCGAAGATCTCCCTGAGACCCTCCTGGATATACTGTCCCATCGAGTGCAGGTCGGTGGTGAAGATTACGGAAGCGGGATAGATACCCTTGCCGTTCTTCCCTTCGCTCTCTCCGAACAACTGCTTGAACCATTCCCCGACATACTGCATCTTGGGGTTGAAACTTGCCAGGATTTCTATATGCTTGCCACTGTCATACAGGGCGTTCCTCATTGCGGCATACTGAACTGCCGGATTGTTCACGGATGTATCCATCAATGCCTCTTCGGCATCCTTCGCACCCTTTATCATAGCAGCCACGTCGAAGCCTGCAAGTGCAATCGGGAGCAGACCCACCGGGGTGAGGACGCTGAAACGGCCGCCGATGTTGTCCTCAATCACGTATGTCCTGTAACCTTCCTGATTTGAAAGCGACTTGAGAGCCCCACGGGCCTTGTCGGTCACGGCGATGATTCTCTCTTTCGCCTCAACCTTTCCGTATTTCTCCTCAATGTAGCTCTTCATCAGGCGGAATGCCACTGCAGGTTCGGTGGTGGTTCCGCTCTTTGAAATCACCACGCAGGCGGTGTTGCGGATTTGCACCAAATCCATCAGTTCCGCCAGATAATCCTCACTCAAGTTGTTGCCGGCGAACACGATGCGGGGAGATTCGCTCTCCATCTGGCTTGCAAAACTGTGGCTGAGAGCATCGATAGCCGCCTTCGCTCCAAGATATGAGCCTCCGATTCCTATCACGACCACAAGATTGACACCCTTGTCCTTCCAAAGTTTGACAACCTTCAGATAATCTTCCAGTTCT
>JAZLIS010000043.1:0-4091 GCA_045617505.1 Bacteroidales bacterium
CGGCACGTCGCGCCTGCGCGACTTCCACTTCATCGAGTTCCGCCCGGCAGACATTCCCGTCTGGCTGAGCGCCAGCCGTGAAAGACTGCTTCGGGCTCCACGGCCACTCCGCCTTCGGCTACGTTGCCCAAAGGACAAATAGGTGTCTGTGGTAAGGATGCCACAAGTGGCGTCATTGCAGCATCGGACGTGCTTGTGTTGTTGTTTGCAGTAAAGAGGCTGTCATCCGACAATACCGGCAAGGAGGGATGCAAAATCGCTTATGTCTCCTTGAATGGGGTATCTGAGCAGTTACAAATTTCTGATTGCCGCAAATATCGACTCGATATCCTGCAACGATACAATCGTTCGATTGGCATTGTTCCTTTTGGAAAATATTGTGTAACTTTACAGAATATGGAACGACCAAACATACCGCTGCCCGAAAGGCTTCGTCCGCACACTCTTGACGAGTATGTCGGTCAGGAGCATCTTGTGGGCAAGGGAGCCGTCCTGAGAAAGATGATAGAATCGGGAAAAATCTCGTCATTCATCCTCTGGGGGCCTCCGGGTGTGGGCAAGACTACCCTTGCGCGGATTGTCGCCAACCAGTTGAACCGTGAGTTCTTCACCCTCAGCGCCATATCTTCCGGCGTCAAGGACGTGCGGGACGTGATAGAAAAAGCGAAGAGCAACCGTATGTTCCAGACCGAGGGCTCCCCCATCCTCTTCATCGACGAAATCCACAGATTCAACAAGGCGCAGCAGGATGCTCTGCTCGGAGCCGTCGAAAGCGGAGTGATAACGCTGATTGGCGCCACGACCGAAAACCCCTCCTTCGAGGTGATAAGCCCCTTGCTCTCCCGGTGTCAGGTATATGTCCTCAAATCGCTTGAAATCAAGGATTTGGACACATTGCTCGCAAATGCCTTGAAGAAAGACACCTACCTGAAAAGCAGGGAAATAAAAATCACGGAGAAAGAGGCTCTTTTCCGCTTCAGCGGTGGGGACGCCCGGAAACTCCTGAATGTCCTGGAGATAGTCATCCAGTCGTTCGGGGAGGATGAAAAGATTGAGATAACCAACAAGGTCGTCACGGACTGCCTACAGGAAAACATTGCCCTATATGACAAGAACGGGGAGATGCACTACGACATAATCTCCGCATTCATCAAGAGCATCCGCGGAAGCGATCCCAACGGGGCCATCTATTATATGGCAAGGATGCTTGCCGGAGGCGAAGACCCTCTCTTCATCGCCCGCAGGATGTTGATTCTTGCCTCGGAAGATGTCGGGCTTGCAAACCCCAATGCGGCGCTTCTTGCCGAAAGCTGCTATAACGCGGTACATCAGATAGGAATGCCGGAAGCGAGGATAATCCTTGCCGAGACCTGCATCTATCTGGCGTCATCCCCGAAAAGCAATTCTGCGATTATGGCGATAGATGAGGCTCTGGCTATGGTCAACAGTACCAACGAGGCCCCTCCGGTCCCGCTTCATCTGCGCAACGCTCCCACGAAACTGATGCAGGAACTGGGATATGCCAAGGATTACAAATATGCGCACTCGTTCGAGGGTAATTTCGTGGACCAGGAATTCCTGCCGGATGAGCTGAAGGGGCACAAATTCTATAACCCGGGCCAGAATGCGAGAGAAAACGAAATCCGCACCCGACTGGGCAAACTTTGGAAGAAATATGGCTATTGAGAAAAAGATAATACTCGGCAGCAAATCCCCCAGGCGCAGTGAACTGCTCAGGGAGATACTCCCCTCCTTCACCGTCGATACGGAGAACACGTTCATCGAGTCGAAGGACCCGTCCATCCCCCCTCGAGAACTGCCCTCCGTGATGTCGGAGGGAAAGTCGCTCGGATTCCACAGGCCGCTGGAACCTGACGAAATCCTGATTACGGCGGATACGGTGGTGAAAATAGATGGCAGGCTTCTCGGCAAGCCGAAGGACAGGCAGGATGCGGTCGATATGCTGAAGGCCCTTTCCGGCAGGACACACGAGGTTGCCACTTCCGTGACCGTCAGGAGCAATGCACACAAAGAGACCTTCACTGATACTACATATGTAACGTTCAAAACATTGACGGATAGCGAGATAGATTACTATGTAGATACTTGCAAACCATACGACAAGGCAGGTGCATACGGCATCCAGGAATGGATAGGATACATAGGAATAACTGAAATTAAAGGTTCGTACTATACTGTAATGGGCCTCCCCGTCCATATCGTCTATGATGCACTGAACGGAAATTATGGATTTTAATACACACTCATATTTATGAAAAGGACATTATCATTACTCGCGCTGCTTGTTGCGGCCTCCACTTTCCTTGCCGGAGCGCAGGAACTTGAAGTGAACTACGACAAGAGCAAGATCCGGCCCTTCACGCTTGAAGACCCTCTCACATTCGTTGACGGCAGCAAAGTGAAAACCGAAGCCGACTGGGATGCCAGACGCCTCGAGATTCTGGACATATTCCAGAAGGAGATGTACGGACAGTGCCCTGCAAAGCCCGACACCGTCATCCTTGAAACAATCGAGGAAGGCACAACCCTGATGGGTTTCGCCCACAGAAAACAGATTCGGATGTACTTCCGCCCCGACAAGAGCGGCCCGTTCATCACCTGGCTGATTCTGACCCCCAACGCATTCAGGGGACCCAGACCTACCGTACTGATGCTCAACTACAACGGCAACCAGGAAATACTCGCCGACAAGGAGATTGAAATCCCCCAGATCACCACATTCGATTACAAGGAACCGTTCAGGGAGGAGAGCCGCGGCGCACTCACCAACCCCAACCAGCGCAACATCGTGCCCGCCAATATGATACTCGCAAGAGGCTACGCATACGTGACGGCCTGCTACGAGGAAATCAGTCCGGACCCCGACCCTTCGTCAACATACGAAAAGAAGCGTGAACTTCAGGAAAAATATGCATATACAAGAATCTTTGACCTCTGGCCGAAGAGAGACCCCTCCCGCACCGACAACACGACAAGCCTTATGGCCTGGGCCTGGGGACTGATGCGCGGAATGGATATGATAGAGAAGCTGCCTGAACTGGATCAGGAGCGCGTCCTGCTCACAGGCTATTCGAGGCTAGGCAAGGCCGCCCTCATCGCAGTAGCACTTGACCAGCGCTTCCCTATCGTCGTTCCCAACCAGACAGGCGGCGGCGGAATCCCCCTTGCAAAACATTTCTACGGAGAGAACGTGAATACTGAAATACACAGTTTCACACACTGGTATTGCAGAGGATACGACAAATATGCCGAAAATGAGGATGCGCTGCCCTTCGACCAGCACCTCTTCGTAAGTTGCATCGCACCCCGCGCCTTCCTTTGCGAAGGATTCGACGAGCCTTGGTATGACACCGAAAGTGAGTTCATCTGCCTCCAGAACGCAAGCAAGGTATGGGAATTTCTCGGTCGCGAGGGTCTGCCAAAGGTTTCATTCCCCGATGACTACGACACCAAGGCAATCGGATTCAACCTCGGTTACGTAAGACGCAATCTGGAACACGGAATATCCGCCCAGGACTGGCAGTGGATGCTGGACTTTTCAGACAGATATATAAAGGAGCACATCAACGCACAGCGCTGATGATTCTCTCCGCCACCTCGTCCACACTCAGATCTGAGGTGTCCAGGACAAGGTCGTAATTATCGAGATTCAAGCAGTCGGCATTATAGAACTGCTTGAATCTTTCGTTTTCCTCCCTCTTGCGCTCAAGCAGATTGTTCAGCACCTGCATAGTGTCCCCTGTCGGCTCGCTGGTTCTTGTGTCATCCTTGAAGACACGCTGTGCGGCAATACGGGGCTCGACCTTCAGATAGACCTTGAAAGATTTTTTCACGAAAAACCAGGCAAGACGGGAATCAAGCACAATGTTGTCCGTCCCGTCGGTGTTCATCGCACGGAGGCGGTTGTCAATCAGGTCATCGACAGACTTGTCGTCCCTGCACTCCCTGTTGAGTTGAAGCGTATCGATGCCACGCTCCTTTGCTATCTTGCGCTGGATTGACCCGGTGGAAAGATATTCCATCCCGGTAATTTCACATATTCTCTTTGCGACAGTGCTCTTCCCCGAGCC
>JAZLIS010000044.1:0-26698 GCA_045617505.1 Bacteroidales bacterium
ATGTTGATTCTGCCGGGGGCTGCGAAGATGCGGGGCTCCTGACCGGGGAAATATTTGTTGAAAGTTTCCTTGAGAGTGTTGGTGTTTATCATATTCTTTAATTTTTGGTTGTTCAATCGTATGTAAATCGTACAAATTTAATAAAAATTTAATATCTTTGCCAGTGCAAACGCGGAATTAGCTCAGTTGGTAGAGCGTTGGCTTCCCAAGCCGAAGGTCGCGAGTTCGAGACTCGTATTCCGCTCCCGATTTCTATTTTCAATATCAGCTATGATTTACACAAAAGAAGTGCAGCAGATGTGCTGCGTGGCAAAAGGCGCAAATCACGCCAACGCCCCCATTCCTGAAGAAGGCAAATGGGTGCATGCCAAAGAGATAAAGGACATTTCCGGTCTCACTCACGGAATCGGTTGGTGCGCTCCCCAGCAGGGTTGCTGCAAACTCACCCTCAACGTAAAGGACGGCATCATCGAAGAGGCTCTCGTGGAGACTCTCGGTTGCTCCGGTATGACTCACTCAGCCGCAATGGCTTCTGAGATTCTCCCCGGAAAGACCCTACTTGAGGCACTGAACACCGACCTTGTATGCGACGCAATCAATACCGCAATGCGCGAACTCTTCCTCCAGATTGTCTATGGACGTACCCAGTCCGCATTCTCAGAGGGCGGTCTTGCAATAGGCGGAAGCCTTGAGGACCTCGGAAAGAACCTCCGCAGCCAGGTGGGTACGATGTACGGCACCAAGGCCAAAGGTTCCCGCTATCTTGAAATGACTGAAGGTTACTGCACCAAGATGGCTCTCGACAAGAACAACGAGGTCATCGGTTACGAATTCGTCAACCTCGGCAAGCTTATGGATGCTCTCAAGGGCGGAGCCACCGGTCCCGAGGCCATCGAAAAGGCAAAAGGCACATACGGCCGTTTCAACGATGCAGTCAAATATATAGATCCACGCAAAGAGTAAGAGATTATGGCACTTTTTGAAAGTTATGAGCGTCGCATAGATCAGATCAATGCAGCTCTCGCAAAATACGGAATCAAGAGCATCGAAGAGGCCAAGGCCATTTGCGATGCGAAAGGCATAGATCCTTACAAGATGTGTGAGGACACTCAGAAAATCTGCTTTGAGAACGCCAAGTGGGCTTACGTCGTAGGCGCGGCAATCGCCATCAAGAAAGGCGTGAAGAACGCCGCTGACGCCGCCGAGGCAATCGGAGAAGGCCTCCAGGCTTTCTGCATCCCCGGCTCCGTAGCTGACGACCGCAAGGTCGGACTGGGTCACGGCAACCTTGCCGCAAGGCTTCTCCGCGAGGAGACCTCCTGCTTCGCATTCCTCGCCGGCCACGAATCTTACGCAGCCGCCGAAGGCGCCATCAAGATTGCAGAGATGGCCAACAAGGTACGTCAGAAACCTCTCCGCGTAATCCTCAACGGACTTGGAAAGGATGCCGCCAAGATTATCAGCCGCATCAACGGTTTCACATACGTCCAGACTGAATTCGACTATTTCACAGGCAAGGTGAACATCATCTCCGAGACGAAATACTCCGAGGGTGTCCGTGGCGGTGTCCGCTGCTACGGCTCCGATGACGTCCGCGAAGGCGTGGCCATTATGCATATGGAAGGCGTTGACGTTTCCATCACCGGAAACTCGACCAACCCCACCCGCTTCCAGCACCCCGTAGCCGGCACATACAAGAAAGAGTGTCAGCTTGAGGGCAAGAAGTACTTCTCAGTCGCATCAGGCGGAGGTACAGGCCGTACACTTCACCCTGACAACATGGCCGCCGGTCCCGCTTCTTACGGTATGACCGACACTATGGGCCGTATGCACAGCGACGCCCAGTTCGCAGGTTCAAGCTCCGTTCCCGCACACGTCGAGATGATGGGCTTCCTCGGTATGGGCAACAACCCGATGGTTGGTGCCACCGTGGCAGTCGCAGTTGCCGTCGCCCAGGCGATGTAATGTAAATCAGGAGATTACAGGACAATCCATAAGAATCCTCACAACGGAAGTTGTGGGGATTCTTTTGTGACGGCTGCTGAATTACATTTCAGGCGGTATATGCCCAGCAGCCACTTCCAACATGGAATGACCTCGATGGTTCCGTATTCATTTAACCAAGCAAATATAAAATTCACATTATTTTCAGTAGGCGCTATCAGAAAGCTGCAATCCTCACTTGTTCCCGCCTGCGCCCGTTGCGGCATCGGCTTTTTCCCTCATCTTTTGGGCACGCTTGGCGCTGTCGGGATGGGATGAGAACATCCTTTGGACAAGGGAAGCCTTGGCTCCACCGGATAATTGGACCAGTTTCTCCAAAGCATTGCACATACTGTACGGGCTGTAACCGTGTTCTGTGGAAAATTTATATCCATATTCGTCAGCCGCATATTCCTGCTTCTGTGAGAACTGCGAGTTTGCGAAGGATTCGCTGATGTCACCGATGGCGGATTTGGAGATTGTAGCGACAGTCCCTCCGGTCGCACTCACCACATTGCGGGCAGCCGCGGCAAGGTATGCCGCCTTCATCGCCTTCTTGGAATCCTGATGCACCACGTGCCCGCATTCGTGACCTATGATAGCCATCAGTTCCGAATCATCCATAATGTCCATAAGTCCGCTATATACGCGGATTGAGCCGTCCCCACAGGCGAAAGCGTTGATTTCATCAGTCTTGTAAACCTTGTAGTTGAGTTTGAGTCCATCCACGTCCCCCACCCCTGAGAGAAGCCTTTCCAGCCGCTGCTGATAGGATGCATCCGCAAGTGTTGTTTCTGCATCCATCTGATCCACCGCTTTTTTGCTCAATGCAATCACCTGCGCATCAGTTATGGATGCAGCGGTAAGTGCCGACATTGCGGCCTGTTCCAGCTGCCCGTAATCCCAATTGACTTTTCCCAACACTCCGCAACCCGAAAACAGCGGCATTGCGGCTGTTAAAACTACAAACAGAATAATCTTTTTCATACCGGACCTTTTTATTTCACATACCTGCCGGAGCCGGACAGCATCCCGCGGATAGTCTCATTCAAGAAATCGGCACAGAGCAGTTCCTTAAGGTTGAAATGGATGCGGTAGCGCCAGTGGTGATGAGGGTCAGCCGGCTGGTTGATTCTCTCGTTCATAAAATCCTTGCGACGGAACCCTTCATCCAAAGCCACGTAATCCTGGAGCGGGAAGATTGCAAGCATCGACGCGGAGGTCAGATGAACATTCAGCAGGGCCCGCACCTCCTCCACGGGCATATCCGTACCATCGTGGTCCAGAGCATAACGCATCCTGACAGTCTCCATATCGTGGGAAGAGGTCGCACAGACGGAGAGATAGGGCCAGGGCCTCCCCTTCTCCATCGTTGACATCTCAAGGGAAAGTATCCTCTGGTCTGCCATAACGTCGTAGACACAGTCCGGAACCATTCCCAGATCCTCACCGCAGGCAAGCATACCTGTCGCGCAAAGCAGTTCAGGCAACTTCTTCATTGCATTTCTCCACCAGAATCCGTTGTTGCGATGGTAGAAGAAATCCCAGTAAAGGGCATCAAAACGCTCCTTCTGCCAGGATTCGAGAGCGGAGGTGTCGGGTTTTATCAGCGGCTGCACACACCCTTCGTTTCTGGGGTCCTCGTGGAACAAGCCCTCCAGAGGCAGTCCCATTGCCTCAATCTCATTTTTGGGATATGCCATTGCGGGATTGAAATGGCCGTCCAGCCCGAGTCCGGAATTCGCAGGGATTTCCCAGATACGGAAGAATCCGAGTATATGGTCGATACGGAACGCATCGAAATAACGTGACATATAACGCAACCGGGCTTTCCACCAGGCATAGTCGTCAGCGGCCATCGCTGACCAGTTGTAGGTCGGAAATCCCCAGCACTGACCCGTCTCGGAGAAGAAATCAGGTGGAGCGCCCGCACTTGAATCAAGGTTGAACAGTTCCGGATGCCAGTACGCATCGGCACTGTCCGCACTGACCCCTATAGGGAGGTCCCCCTTGAAATGGACGTTCTTCTTCCGTGCGTATGCCACCACTTTTGAGAGCTGGCTGTCCAGATGCCACTGGAGCCACTTCCAGAAATCCTCAGAATCGCCGTCCCTCTTCGCACAGAACAGAGCATATTCATCCAGCCACACGGGGCCGTTATCCTTGCAGAACTTCCTGAATGAAGGGGAAGCCATATCCTCGGCGCCCACCTTTGCGAAGGCCTTGCGGACAAGCGCCATCTTCTCCTTGAATACTCTGGGATAGTCCAGTTCCGGCAGAGAATTCAATTCCGCCTGCAACTTTCTGAAAGCCGGAGTTGCCTTGACTCCTATATCCTGAAGATTGACATACAGCGGATTCAGCGCGAAACTTGAAACAGGGCTGTAGGGATAGGAATCCTCCCATCCTCCGTGACGGGTGGTGTCCGTAACAGGCAAGAGCTGGATGATGCACTGACCGGTAAGCGCCGCCCAGTCGACAAGTGTATACAGATCGTTGAACTCCCCTATTCCGAAGTCATTTTCGGTGCGGAGAGAAAAGACAGGGATTGCCGTTCCCGCACCACGGAAACCGGGTCTGTCGAATTCGGAAGCACTGTGTTCCCTGATGAACGGACACCCTTGTACAGGACAGTCAATCCAACTGTCGGAGATATCGGCTTCCTTTGTGCCGGCCGCTGCCGTGAAAGAGTGATTTCTCCACTCATATCTTGCCGTCAGGCCGTCCCTGACCACAATGTATCCATAATCTTTCAGCGCCTTTGCGGTTGTCTGCACTGAGACTTTCCAGACATTCCCGGAATTCCATTGCATCGGGTATTTTTTGTCCCCGATGACGAGAGTCAGGCTTTCACCCCAGACGGTGCGGTATTCTATTGAAAAATTCGCTTTCATAATTCAAAATCAGTTGTTTGAGCAGGTAATGCTGTAATCCCACGGTTCCTTGAGAGCCACCCGGACAGAGACGGAATTCGCGCCGCATCTTCTTACGAATTCGATGTGCTCGTCATCGCTTCCGAGAACCTCGTACGTACAGGCAGGGTCACCCGCCCTGAGAGCGGGATTATTTTTCTTGATATCAGAAAGATATTTATAGAAATCGGTGTATTCGTTCCACTCGCGGGAAGGCATCGGGTCTTTCTCGAAGAAGAGGAACCTGTGGTCCATACCGACTTCCTGACCTGTATAAATCAGAGGCTGTACGCCGGGAAGGGTCCAGCAGAGAACCGTCATAGCCTTCCAGGCATTCCCCATTCTCTCGAATTCGGTGCCGGCCCAGGAGTTCTCATCGTGATTGGAGGTGAAGGCAAGACGCATCGCATCTGCCGGATATGCCGCCGCGTTCTCCTCTATGTATTTGCCAATCAGATGTCCGGCGGCCTTTCCCTGAGCGACGTCATTCATCAGGTGATGGAGTTTCCAGCTGTAGGAAGCGTCGAAACCGGATATGGTATGGTGCTCCGGATGCTCCCCTTCGGCAAGCCAGTACATCCGGGGATATTCTTTTCTCAAAGGAGTTATCATCGTTTCCCAATACTCGAAAGGCATTTCGCCGGCAACGTCGCATCGGAATCCGTCCACGCCGCGTTCAAGCCAGAAGCGCAGGCAGTCGCGCATACAGTCACGCATCTGCTGATTGGAGAGGTCGAGAGGGGCTATGTCGGTCCAGTCGTGCTGCACGACAAATTTGCCGTCCGCATCGAGAAGGAACCAGTCGGGATGGGCTGCCGCCCATTCGGAATCGGGCGAAGTATGGTTGACCACCCAGTCCAGAATCACTTTAAGTCCCAGATCGTGAGCCTTCTGCAAGAAGAAATCGAAATCCTCGAGAGTTCCGAATTCCGGGTTCACCTCCTTATAGTTCTTCGGCGCGTAGTATGAGCCGAGGGTCCCTTTTCTTTCCAGAACGCCGATAGGATGTATCGGCATCAGCCAGATGACGTCCACACCCACTTTCTTCAACATCGGCAACTCACCTGCGGCGGCACGGAAAGTGCCTTCGGGTGTCAATTGCCTGACATTCATCTCATATAGGACAGAGTTGTATATCCATTCGGCACGGGCGGGAGCCTCATCGGCCGGACGGGCGCAGGAAACCGCAAGCAGGAGCGGCAGGACAAAAACCAGTAACTTTTTCATATTTTGAATGTTAATTGTTATTCAACCGGTTCCTTGATAGTGAAGACGGATACAGCCCCGAGAATCAGGAACACACCGGCCATCACCAGCATAGCAGGCTGGGAGCCTCCAAGAAGGCCGAGTATCGGTCCTCCCAATGCGGCGGCCAGTATCTGGGGCAGACATATAGTGCAGTTGAAAAGGCCCAGATATTCACCCATATGGACACTTCCCTTCAATGAATTGGTCAGAATCGTGAAAGGAAGGGCAAGCATTGCGGACCAGGCGAACCCAATCAGGAAATAGGAGCCGAACAGCAGGAACTTGTCGTGAATGAAGAAAACTGAAATGAACCCGACGGCTCCCACGACGAGACTAACGATATATGAGGCTCTGTGGCTCTTGAAGCGGGGTATCATCACAGCCCAGAACAGGGAGCCGACTGCCTGCACCGCAAACAGCACCCCTACCCAGTTGGCGGCCTCCTGATATCCGGCGGAAGCGGCCTGTGTCGAATGCCATACGTTCTGCGCGATTGCGCCGTTGGTGTAGGTCCACATAAACAGGAACGCGGCCCAGCAGAAGAGTTGTACCAGCCCTACAGTCCAGAATACGGACGGAGCTCCGACCAACAGTCTGAAGAGACTTTCACCCTTTTTCCGGTCTGATGCATCCTCCTCGCCTATACCGTGGAACCTTGCATATTCATCCGGTGGCAACTCCCTGACCTTGACGAAGGTATAAAGGACACACAGAATCAGTATCGCGGCGCCGGCGTAGAAACTCCACTTGACCGAATCCGGAACCACCCCCTCGGGAGCGGTGTTGCTCAACCCTATCCAGGTGAAGAATATAGGGAACAGATAACCCACGAGGGAGCCGGCATTGCAAAGGAAACTCTGGATGGAATAAGCGGTGGTTTTCTGACGGTTGTTCACCATATCGCCGACCATCATCTTGAAGGGTTGCATCGCGACATTTATGCTCGTGTCGAGAAATATCAGGCTGAACAGGCCGAACCACATAGCCCCGTTCAGACCCAGAAGCAGCCTGTGTCCGAACTCGATGCCTCCGGCATTGGGAAGCAGGGCCATCACCAGCACTGCGACCAGAGCACCTCCCAGAAGATACGGTTTGCGGCGGCCGAGGGCACACCAGGTTCTGTCGGAATATCTGCCCACGATGGGCTGGACAATCATACCCATCAGAGGCGGGAGTATCCAGAAGAAACTCAACTGATGCGGGTCCGCCCCCAATGTCGCGAAGATTCGTGAAATATTGGCGCTTTGAAGCGCGTATGCAATCTGCACCCCGAAAAATCCGAAGTTGAGATTGAACATCTGTCCGAATGACAGGTCGGTATTGTTTTTCATATCTCTAATTTAGCAAGTTCCTTCTATTCGCACAAACGGAGGACAAAATTGAAAATTACCAGTGTGCGTCTGCGCAGGAGAGGAAAATTGATTATGTCAATCCTGTCCGTAGGTTTGTATGTGTGGTCGTGGAAAGCCGATGTGAAGAGCATCGACGGTATTCCGGCCTTTGCAAAGGAGTATTGGTCCCCCGTCTTATAGATTATCTCGGTGAAATTGCGGCTGCCGTAGAAGGTGAGGTCCAGATCCATTCTGTACTTCACGTTGCGGGTGAGATATTTGAGATATCCCTGATATTTGTCGTCAATCGTATTCTCCCCCAACGCGATGATGTAATTGGAATCCGTGCCTGTGGGGACAAGGTCGGTCCCGAGCATATCGATGTTCAGGGCGCAGACGATGCTTTCGCGCGGGATGTCGAGGCTTTTCACGAAATGTTCGCTCCCACTCATACTCAGTTCCTTTCCGTCAAATGCCACGAAGATTATGTTCTTGCCGGGCCCCTTCCCCTCCGCTTTCAGGGTGGTGAATGCCTTGGCAAGGCTCAGGAGCGCGGCAACCCCGGAGGCATTGTCATCCGCACCGGGATAGATTCGTCCTGAAAGGGTGCCCACGTGGTCGTAATGGGCTCCCACAATTATATATTCATTGCTCGGTGCGACAGCCGGAAGATACCCCACCACATTCCTCAGGACGATTGAGTCGTTGTACGGGACACTCTCGGTATAGCACCAGTGGTACGGCTTGAGTCCCAGATTCCGGAACCGACGTACAAGAAACTGTTCCACAGCCTGTTTGCCCGGCTTGCCGGACTCTCTGCCGGCTGCAAGGTCACTGGCCACGAAGGAAAGGTCATCCTCCATCTCAATCCGGTTCAGGAGATAGTCGAAGTTGCCCACACGCTGCGCGAATACACTGTCACCCGGGAACAGAGCCGCAACCATCAGCAACACTGCAAGAAAACTTTTCCCTATTTTGTTTTTCATCATCTTACAAAAATAGTATTTTTGCACGGATGTTCAAAAAACAGCTGCTGTTGATTCTCGCAATTGCCGCAACTTTCACTGCGGCGGCGCAGTACGACCTCGACCATTTCTACTACAGAGGCCGGCAGGCACTGATTGACGGTCAGTATTCGCTCGCAATAGAGAATTTCAACATCCTTTCCAGACTGGACTCCACCAATTTCGAATCCTATTTCTTCCGGGGAATAGCCAAATACAATTTGGGTGATTTTTCAGGAGCGCAGAAGGATTTCGACCGCACGCTCCATTTCAATCCGATTTACACTCTGGCATACCACTACCGCGCGATTACGTTGAGCCGTACCGGAAAATATGACGAGGCACTCAAGGATCTGGCGGAAGCGGTCGAACTGCGCCCCAACTATACAGGGCTCTATTTCAGCCGCGGAGTGACATACTTTCTGTCCCAGCAGTTCGACAAAGCCATCAAGGATTTCAATATGTTCATCCGCAAGGAGCCGGATGAGCCCGATGCCTACCTCAACCGCGGAGCCTGTTATCTCTACGTGGGGGATACGACCAAGGCCCTGTCCGACTACAACAAAGCCATCAAGCTGAACCACAAGGAGGGGGAAGGATATGTCAGACGTTCCCGCGTCTATGCCCTTCAGGGCAAATCCGACGAGGCAATCAAAGACCTGAACACGGCAATCACCCTCGACTCCGCCAACACGTACGCCCTTTTCAACAGGGCTCTTCTCCTGTATGATAGGAAAGAGATTCAGGGAGCGCTCTCCGATCTGGACCGCATCCTCGAGGAGGAGCCGGGCAACGCCCTCACCCTCTACAACCGTGCCCTGATATACACCCAGACAAGCAATTACGATGCAGCTCTCGATGACTATGACAGAGTACTGAACATCAACCCGAACAACGTTCTGGCATACTACAACAGAGCGGCTGTCTTTATGGAGATGGGGCGCTACCGCAATGCAATGGACGACTACTCGCAGGCAATCAATCTCTACCCTGATTTCGCCAATGCATATCTGAACCGTTCCTACGCCAAGAATATGCTGGGACAATTCAACTCATCCCGTCAGGATTACGAGATTGCGCAGGCAAAAATACGTGAGTATCAGGCCAAGACTGCCGATTCCACGGGGCACGCGGCTTTCGCGGACACCGCAAAACGGTACAACCACCTCCTGGCTCTCGACGCCGATTTCGCCAAGAAGGATTTCGAGAACGAACTTCTCCAGTACAGAGACGTTGACATCAGGCTCAAGCCTCTCTACAAATTCGTCGAGTCGGATTCCGCACAGGCCTCATCCCCCATATATGAGAAGAAATTCAATGACAGTGAGCTCGATAAATTCATAGCATCCAGCCCGCTCTCCATCAAGTTCGCTTCGGCCAAGCCGGGGACCGCCTCAAGTCCGGACATGGCAAGGAACAAGTCAATCATCGAAAAGGAGCTCAAAAACAACAGAAGTTCCGGCAATCTGTTCGCCAAGGCTATTCTGGAAGCATCCGGCAAACAGTTCAACACCGCGCTCGTCTGCTATGACGAGGCCATCGGGAAGGATCCCGACAACCTCTTTTTTTACATCAACCGCGGTACACTGCAGGCAGAGATGATAGATTTCATCGCCTCCATAGAGAACAACGTGAGGGTACTCACCCTAGACAATGACAAGACCATCAAGACGCGTGTTCAGGACCGCAACACCCGCGCCTCATACGACTACACTTCATCGATAATGGATATGCAGAAGGCAGTGGCACTTGACCCGGGATTCCCCTACTCCTACTACAATCTCGGAAACCTCTACTGTATGTCGGACGATCTGCCCGAGGCGATAGTCCAATATACCAAAGCCATAGAGCTCAACCCGTACATCGGGGAGGCGTTCTACAACCGCGGGCTTGTCCTGATATACCTCAAAGATAACGACAAAGGATGCATTGACCTGAGCACTGCGGGCGAACTCGGCATAGAGGATGCCTACAGCGTAATCAACAAATACTGTAAAAAAGAGGAAAATCTTTGACAATATGTGGCTAACTCTTGCAATCTGCTCCGCCTTTCTTCTCGGAGTCTATGACGTGGCGAAAAAACAGGCATCCCGCAGGAACGGAGTGCTTGACATCCTGCTCTTCGCAACAGGCATCACCACCTTGTTCTTCACCCCTTTCATCCTCTCGTCCATATTCGGATGGCATCTTGCCGAAGGGACACGGTTTGAAATCGAGCAGGGCACAGCCGGGGACCACCTTCTGCTGGCAGGAAAGGCAGTAATCGTCTCCATCTCCTGGATCACAGGGCTTCTGGGTCTGAAACACCTCCCCATCACCACTGCGAGCACAATGAAAGCCACCCGTCCGGTTTTCATCCTGCTTGTCTCGCTCCTTGTCTTCAGGGAAAGACTGAACCTGTGGCAATGGACCGGCATAATCATCTCCATTGCAGCTCTCTATATGTTGAGCCGTTCCAGCAGTAAAGAGGGCATCGTCTTCACCCGCAACAAATGGGTCTTCTGTATGTTCGCCGCCATCCTTTCCGGTGTAGCCAGCGCAATGCTTGACAAGCACATTATGACCTGGATGAGTCCGATGTTCGCCCAAAGTTGGACAAACCTCTACATTACTGTCGTTCTGGCCCTGACCATCCTCGTATCCGACATTCTGAATGGAAAAGGGGAGAAATTCCACTGGGACTGGAACATTCTGCTGATTGCCGTATTCATCACAATTTCAGACTATCTGTATTTCTTTGCGCTGAGTTGCGAAGGCTCGATGCTGTCAGTGGTATCGATGCTCAGGCGCAGTTCCGTCGTGGTGACCTTCCTCATCGGAGCCTGGCTGTTCAAGGAAAACCGACTCAAGGAAAAAGCCTTCGCACTGGTCATTCTCCTTGCCGGCATCACAATACTCTTTGTCGGGAGCCACTAAAGTCCGGGCCCGTTCCGTTGTTGTGATTTGCGCTTGTAACTCTTCTCGGGGCAAATGAATACCCGAGTAAACTCCTGACCTTTTACGACTTTGTATGGAGGAAGATGTTTTTCTTCCAGACTCGCAACGGTTCTATCCATCCCACTGCCTCGTTTCTCACACAGATGAAGATAGAACATTACTTCCGCAAGCCTAGATTGCCCTCATAGACAAGACAAGTCTGCTACGGGAAAATCAATTGTCCTTCTTCTTCTTGCGTTGCTCCCAGGAAACCGAGGGGCCTCTTACGAGCTCGGAATCATCGCCCGGCTCGCCCTTCACCACTCCATCGGGATAAGTTTTGCCATTAAGTATTACGCCTTTGAATTCCAATCCATTGCAGCCCTTGACGACGCAAGGTTCCCCGGACTCCCCGGGTTCGAGCACTTCCGCCTTGAAATTCTCCAGCAGCACGCTGCCTATTTCGTGGCCGGCATTGCCGATGAAATTGAGGGTGTAGGTGCTTATGACATCAAAATTGCGGAACACGAATCCATCTGCGCGGCGGATCTTGACACCTGGCTGGGACACTATCTGCAGGGCGCTGCCCGTGAACGTTCCGCTGTAATTCTCGAAGGTTATATCGGATATGTCCACATATCCTTCATCGTCACTGTTTAGATATCTCGTAGGAAAGTCCGCGAAGATGCCGTTGGAGCCTTCGGCCTTGATGTTCCTGAAGAGGACATTCCTGATGATATCATCGGAAGGAATGCCGAGACGCACTGTCTGGCAACGGGAATTGAGTTCACAGTCGGAAACGACCACGTCTTCACAGACCACGTGCTGGTCAGCGCTCTCCCTCATTGCTCTGACGATGATGCAGTCATCGCCCGTCTTGAAATGAGAATCACTGACACGCACATGCTTGCATCCGTCGAAGTCTATGCCGTCGTTATTGATTATTTTCTGGTCGGCGGTGATTGTTATACCCTTCACTTCGATATTGCGGCAGAATCTGATGAACATAGTCCAGCAGGGTGAATCCTTGAAGGTCGTCCCTTCGAGTCGGATACCGTCACAGTTCACGAACTGAACCATCCTGGGGCGCTCAATGGGCGGTTTGGGGTAGAAGTCAGCTTCCGGATCGGAGGTGTCGAAAAATTTGGGGCCGTTGCCGTCAATGACGCCTTCGCCGGTAATGGCTATGTTCTCAGCATTGTATGCATAGACGAGGACTTTGCTGGAGTTTTCCGGCTGAATGGCGCATATGTCTTCCGGGAAACTGTCGTATGCTTCACTGTAGTCAGCACCCATCAGGAGGGCGCCTTTTTCAAGATGGAGCTCGACATTGCTCTTGAGCTGGATGGATGCTACGTCATACACTCCGGCCGGGACGACGACCTTTCCGCCTCCTTTTCTGGTGGCCTTGTCTATTGCAGCCTGGATATCGGCAGATGTGTTCCCCTTTACCGTATATGATCGCCCACCATTCTGGGGCATGCATGCTACCACCGTGAGTAGACATGACAGGATAATGACTATTTTATTGTTCATAATATATAAAGTTAATGCTTATTTGCCGGAACAATCTTTATATCAAAGCCGCCTGAAGGCAGAAGGTTGAAGTCGAGGCGGGTGGATGCGGTGATGGTCTTGGTGGTGGTGGATACGCTCCCGTCCTCATTGTCGGTATATATCGATGCCGTATACTTGCCCTTGCCAAGGAATCCGAGATCGACGCCTATGTTCCTTGCGTTGGTGTTGGTGATGCCGCCGACATACCAGATATTGCCTTTGCGACGGGCCACTACCGCTGACTCTCCGATTTCCCCACTGAGGAATTCGGTCTGGTCCCATGTGGTGGGAAGGTTCTTCCAGAATTCAAGCTCGGGTCTGCTGTGCTCTTCGGTGATCTTTTCGTTCCAGAACAGGAACTGGGCGGGGCTGTAATAGATTACCGCCAGCGCGAGCCTGTGGGCGAACGTCGTTTGGAGAGACTTGCGCCCGAATCCGGGGGTGAAGTCACCGGGACCAATCGTGAATCTTGTGTAGGGCAGCATGCAGGAATGGTCTGCATTGGGCTCCTGCTCTGTGCCATGGATACCTTCCTGAGTGATGAGATTCGGATATGTGCGACTCAATCCGTCCGGCCTGTATGCGTCATGGATATCGACCATAAGGTGGTACTTTGCCGCCTTGGCTACGAATTCCTCTGTCCATTCCTGCCACTCCTGGCTGCCTACGTGTACGAATCCGGGCTTGATGCCCTTTACTCCCCACTTCTCATAAAGCGGCAGGAACTCATCGGCGTAGCGCTCGCATGCTTCCCAGTCGACATACAGGAATATGCCTACGTCATGCTCCTGTCCGTACTTTATGATTGCCGGCAGGTCGAGTCCGGGATGCCCTGGTCTGACAATCCCGGTAGAAGGGTCGGTCACATGCACGCGGCGGGGGTCCGACGCCTGGGATTCGGTCTTGCCGTACCATCCCCAGTCGAATATCATGTAGTCTATCCCCATCGACTCGCAGAAGTCTATCATCTTGTATGACTCAGGGGTGGAGATGGTGGTCTCACGCATGGCGGTACCCGGCTTGATCCAGCCTGTGTCATCAAGTGCACATTCGCGGCTGAGGTTGTACAGAAGATAATTGTTTATCATGAGGTCGCCGGGTTTGTCTGACATTGATATGACTCTCCAGCATGTGGTTATTCCGCCGTGTCCCTTGGCTTCTCCTCTAAGCTGGATCCTAAGGACGTTTGCATTATCGTACGGAGCCTCCACATATGCACGTGGATAGTGGAAACAACTGGCCTCCATTATGGCGCCATACACTCCCGATTGGGTCATGCACGTGAGCGGAAGTTCACATCCGGGCCTGATTTCTGACGGGTACATCTTGTAATACTTGCCCTCATGCCCGTGTGATTCCCATACGGAAGAGAATTTCGGGAATGAGAATTCCGTGTTCTCGGCGGTGAGTACCACATTCTCCAGCCCTTTCTGTGCGGGCAGTTCATATCTGAATGCAATACCTTCGTTGAAGGCCCTGAACACAATGTCGAGAGTGCGTTCGGGATAGAGCGTCTCCTTCAGGGTAACTCTCATTTCATTGTAGTTGTCGGGGTATGTCTCCTGCTCGCCATATACGGGTTTCCATGTGTTCCGGTTCTCGCGATAAGAGCAATTGTCGACTTTGAAATAGTGCTTGATTTCAGCTGCCCCCGCTATGTCGAATCCCATGTGGGATGGTTGCAGGAACTGCTTGCCATCGTAGAGCACTTCATAGAAAGGTGAATCAGCGGGGTACTCATCACCTGTGGCCGGGTCTTCGGTGCGCAGGCTGAATTTAACCGTTATCCTGCCATCGGGAGACTGAAGGTCCTGGGCTGTGGCATAAAGGCCGCTGTATATCAGAAGTATTGCTGTCGCAATCAAATACATGGAGGATTTCATTGTCGTATTGTGTATTCAAACAAATATAATAAATGGAATTCAATATGCAAAAACCAATGAATCCACTTTAAAAAGTAAAGGCCCCTCACTTGGAAATTCAGGCATCCCTCTGGGGGAAGGGAATTTCTATGTTGTTTCCCCTGAGAATGCGGTAGATGATTTCATTCGCAGCAGCCACTGATTCCGGAAAATTCTTCCTCTCACGTCAATTGAAATACCTTGCTTCAGGGTTCTGAATAAGCAGACCGCATACGCTGGACTGGGGACTCATTGCGCCATTCTCAGTGAGTTCTATGCCGAGTGTCTTGAAATCAAGCAGCCCTGCAAGCTTGAATATCTCACTTTGCTCAGGGATACCGGGATATCCGACAGCAGGTCTTATCCCCCGCCAACTGTATTCGTCCCCAAGTCTTCTGCTCATCAGTTCGGCGGCAGCTTCCACCAGACGGTCGCATAATGTCTTGTAAAGAAGAGACTGCTCTTCCTTCGGCGGTCGGACCGAACAGGCAAAGACTCCGACATAATCCTGCTGCGGCGCGACAAAGTCGCTCATCGCCAAGCATTTCTCCCGTTTCGAGCCGTCCGCCCGGAATATCTCCTGCCTCGGTGTGCTGATGCTGACAACCCTGCTGCAACAGGTGCAGCCACTCTCCGCACAACTGAGTTCTATGCTGTCTCCCACACTCTTTGCGGGGAAAAAGGCCGTCTGTACGGAAACCCGACAATCCCCCTTATCCATCATCCCGCTCAGGCACTCGCGCGCCTCACAAAGCAACTCCTCCGCCTCGGGAGTGCCGGACTTTACCTTCCAGACCTGTAAGAAACTGCCCCAGGAGATCAAATCCACCAGTTCGCCGATATTCACTTCGGACACCTCTCCCATCCCGGTATAAGGCGGGGGCACGGGAGAGTATGAATTCCAGTCGCACCTGTAGCGCAGGTCCCCGGAACTCTCCTTCAGCGCAGCCATCTTTCCGGTGATAACGCGTGATTTCTCCCGCTGTTCATTTCTCAATGATTCCTGTTCTTCAAAGTTCTGCCTCAACACTTCTTCGCGCCGAGCCGCGTCAAGCAGCTGCATCGCCACTATGGGATTGCAGGCGGCATCTTTCATATGGAACACTCCTCCCCGGTAGAGAGGCGCAATACGCACCGCCGTATGCAGGGGAGAAGTCGTGGCCCCGCCGACAAAGAGAGGAATATCCAATCCGGAGCGCTGCATCGTTTCCGCAGTGCGGCACATCTCCTCAAGGCTCGGAGTGATAAGTCCGCTCAGGCACACTATGTCAGCCTTGTTGTCAACGGCGGCGGCGACTATCTTCTCCGCCGGGACCATAACGCCCAGATCAATGACCCTGAACCCATTGCACGACAGGACAACACTGACGATGTTTTTTCCTATGTCGTGGACATCACCCTTGACGGTAGCCAGCACGATGCATCCGGCGTGCCCACCCGCCTCTGCGGCATTGCTTCCGAAGAAGGGTTCCAGAATCTCAACTGCACGCTTCATCGTGCGGGCAGTCCTGACCACCTGCGGCAGAAACATCCTCCCCTCTCCGAACAGCCTGCCGACCTCATTCATTCCGTTCATAAGAGGCCCGGAGATTATCTGCAGAGCAGTGTTTCCGGCTGCAAGAAGTTCTGATATGTCACTTTCCAAATTTGTAGTCCGGCCTTCCAGAATGGCCTTGAAAAGGCTTTCCTCGGGATTCAGACCCACATCGGTCACGATAGCGGCGGTTTTCTTCTCAGGTACGGTCATCTCCTGTGCCATCGCTGTCAGTCTTTCCACGGCATCCGGCGCGCTGTTCAGGATTACCGCTTCAAGAGCATCCCTCAACCGCGGTTCAATCTCCTCATAGCGCACGGCAGTGGCAGGATTCATTATCGCCATTCCCATTCCGGCCCCGACTGCGTGGTGCAGGAATACGGAGTGCATCGCTTCGCGAAGCGGATTGTTGCCGCGGAACGCGAACGAGAGATTCGAAAGTCCGCCGCTCACGCGCACTCCCGGCAGATTTTCCGTAATCCAGCGGGTGGCGCGGATGAAGTCCCGGGCATAATTTGCGTGCTCCTCCATACCGGTGGCGATTGTCAGTACATTAGGGTCAAAGATTATATCTTCCACCGGAATCCCCACCTCTTCGGTGAGAAGCCTGTACGAACGGGATGCTATCTGTATGCGGCATTCATAATCCGTCGCCTGCCCCTGTTCGTCGAAGCACATCACAATGACAGCGGCGCCAAGCCTTCTGACTGCACGTGCCTGTTCAAGAAAGAGCGTCTCGCCCTGTTTGAGGGATATCGAGTTGACGATGCATTTGCCCTGACAGCATTTCAACCCGGCTTCCAGCACCTCAAAGCGGCTCGAATCAATCATAAGGGGAATCCGGCTGACAGAAGGGTCCGAGGCGATGATATTGACGAAGCGGCGCATCTCCTCCACAGCATCAAGCATACCGTCATCCATATTGATATCCAGTACCTGCGCCCCTTTGGAAATCTGCTCCCGGGCAATGTCAAGAGCCTCGTCATACCGCTTTGCGGCAATGAGCTTGAGAAACTTGCGCGAACCTGCCACATTGCAGCGTTCACCCACGGTAATGAACTCCCCGGACGGGAATGTATATGCATTCAGGCCGCTCAGGCTGAACCGGCGGGCCGCGTCACTCTTCACGGAAACGGCCTCCCGGCCCGCAAGGGCTGAAATCGCCCTGATATGTGCGGGGGTAGTGCCGCAGCAGCCGCCGACGACACGACAGAGATTCTCTTCCAGAACAGGCTTCATCAGTTCGGCCATCTTTTCCGGTGTCTGCTCATACTCTCCGAACTGATTCGGAAGTCCGGCATTCGGGTGGCAGCTCAGATAGACTCCCGGATACGCGTTCAGAGCCTTTCTCATACGGCTCAGGTATGGTGCCATCCCGTCGGCTCCAAGTCCGCAGTTCAACCCTATGCAAAGAGGCCGCGCGTGTATGACAGATGCCACGAAAGCCTCCACTGTCTGCCCGCTCAGAGTCCTTCCTGAGTTGTCAGAAATGGTCATTGAAACCAGCAGAGGGACATCCCTGCCGGCTTGTGACGCCGCCTTGAGATATGCGGAAATACCCGCCTTGGCATTGAGGGTGTCGAATACGGTCTCAATCAGGATACCGTCAACTCCTCCTTCAATAAGCGCTCCGATTTGTTCCAGATATGCCTCCTCCAGCTCATCGAAACTCAGGCTCCTTGCCGCAGGATCATCGGCACTGTCGCTCATCGAAAGCATACGGTTCGTGGGCCCCACGTCACCGAGGACAAATCTCGGTCTGTCAGCGGTAAGAGCCGTGGCTCTGTCGGCCTCCTCACGCGCAAGGCGCGCCGCTGCCAGGTTGAGTTCGGCAATCCGGTCCGCCATACCATACCCGGCCTGACTGATGCGCTGGGCAGAGAAACTGCAGGTGGTGATGATGTCCGCGCCGGCTTCAAGGTACTGACGGTGTATGTCCGCTATCGCATCCGGCTTGAGAAGGACCAGCGCGTCATTGTTCCCCCGGCAGAGGTCTTGCGGAAGATTCAAGGCCTGTATCATAGACCCCATGGCTCCGTCCAGCAGAAGCCTTCTCCAGGCCAGGACCTCTCTTAAAGTTCTGCTCATATATTCTGCATAATTGCTTCAATGGAACCGGCGACGTTCATAGTATAGAAATGAAGGCTCGGCACGCCCGCCGCCTTGAGTTCGCTACACTGGCGTATGCCCCATTCTATGCCAATCTTCCTGACATCATCGTTACTCGTGCACTTCGACAGTTTGTCAACCAGATCATCGGGAAAATTGATATGGAATGTCCCCGGCAGCACCGAAAGCTGATTCAGGGAACTTAACGGCTTGATTCCCGGTACAATGGGAATATTGATGCCGGATGCCCGGCAACGATCGACATAGTCGAAATACTTGCCGTTGTCGAAGAACATCTGCGTCACCACATAGCGCGCGCCGAGATCCACCTTCTTCTTGAGTATCTCCATATCGTGACTGACGCTCATAGCCTCGACGTGCTTTTCGGGATAGCCAGCGACACCGTAGCTGAACCTGCTGTCCTGAAGCATATCGTGAGTGTCTCCGTAAAGGAGCCTGCCGTCATTGAAGTCATTGACCTGTGCGCACAGCTGGCTGGCATACTTGAGTCCTCCCTCCTTGGGAATGAATCTGCCGTCCTGTCTGGATTTGTCTCCACGCAGGACCAGAAGGTCGTACATTCCCAGAAATACGAAATCTATAAGTTCGTACTCCGTCTCCTGCCGGGTGTTGCCGCTGCAGATAAGGTGAGGTACTACCGGTACGCCGTAGCGCTGCTTTATGGCATACGCCACCGCTGCCGTCCCGGGTCGGAGCCGTTCTTCAACCCGCTGGAAGCGGCCGGGCTCAATCTCCCGATAGACATAATCGGAACGATGCGTCGTAATTTCTATGAAAGCGGGGTTGAACTTCATCAGCCTCTCTATGGTTGAATAGAGCTGATTCATGTTCCTTCCCCTGAGAGGGGGGAGAATCTCCAGACTGAACAGAGTCTTGTCCGTATTTGAAAGCAAATCCGCTACCGACATGATTTTCTAGATATATATTCCGTTGCTTTGTTTGATTTCCTTCATAACGAAAGTGCTGAGAATGGAGCCTATGGATTCGACCGTTCCGAGCACGTTGATTACAAAATCATTGTAATATGGCATACTGGGGGCATTGATTACCAGTATGTAGTCGAACTCCCCCGCCACGTTGTAGCAGGCGGAGACTTCGGGAATGTCCCGGATAACCCTTACGAACTCACTTGCAACACTGCGTGTCATCTGCTTGAGTTTCACGCTGGTGAACACCATAAAACTGCGTCCGAGCTTGTCGGCGTCAAGAAGCGCAACATATTTCCTGATATATCCGTCCGACTCCAGCCTCTTGAGCCTCTCGAAGACAGGAGTCGGGCTGAGATTGACCTTCTCGGCAAGCTGCCTGGTGGTCAACTTGGCGTTCTCCTGAAGATATCTGAGAATCTTGATGTCGGTGTCATCGATCTGCAGGTTGCTGTTCATAGGTGCAGAAAAATTTTCGGCAAACACGCATTTTCAACATTTTTGCAGAATGCGAGTTTTAAAATTCGGCACAAATTTAGAAAATTTTTCTAAAATTCACAAAACAGTTGAAATTTTATTCTAAATTTTCGATATTTGCAAAAACAAAACCATATCACTATGGCAAACAAGACAAGCACAGCCACCAAATGCGTCCACGCAGGCTACACCGCCGGCAAGGGAGAGCCCAGGCAGATGCCCATTATCCAGAGCACCACTTTCAAATATAATACAAGCGATGAAATGGGACGTCTCTTCGACCTTGAAGAGGAAGGCTATTTCTACACCCGCCTTCAGAATCCCACAAACGACAGGGTTGCAGCGAAAATAGCGGAACTCGAAGGAGGAGTGGCGGCAATACTGACATCCTCCGGCCAGGCGGCGAACTTCTTCGCCTGCTTCAATATATGTGAAGCCGGAGATCATTTCATCAGCGCCGCCAGCATCTACGGAGGGACCTACAACCTCTTCGGCACCACCCTCAGAAAGATGGGCATAGATGTCACATTCATCGACCAGAATGCAGGCGAAGAGGAGATTGAGGCGGCATTCAGACCCAATACCAAACTCCTTTTCGGCGAGACCCTGTCAAATCCGGGCCTCCGTGTGCTTGACATCGAAAAATTCGCGCACATCGCCCACAGGCACGGCGTGCCGTTGATTGTTGACAACACATTTCCGACGCCCGTGTTCTGCCGTCCCTTCGAATGGGGCGCCGACATCGTAACCCACTCCACCACCAAATATATGGATGGCCACGGTGTCCAAGTGGGCGGATGCATAGTTGACAGCGGGAACTTCGATTGGGAGGCCAATGCGGAAAAATACCCCGGCCTCTGCACCCCGGACCCGTCATACCACGGCCTGACCTATACGGCAAGATTCGGCAAACTTGCATACATTACCAAGGCCACAAGTCAGCTTATGAGGGACCTCGGCTGCATACAGAGCCCCCAGAACGCATTCTACCTCAACCTTGGACTGCAGTCTCTGGACGTGCGCGTGCGAAGGCACAACGAAAGCGCCCGTAAGGTGGCCGGGTGGCTGCACGGCAACCCTCAGGTCAAATGGGTGAACTTTCCCGAACTGGAGGACGCTCCAGAACACCGGCTTCAGCAGAAATATCTGCCCGAAGGCACCTGCGGCGTGATTGCATTTGCGTTGAAGGGGGGACGCGACTTCGCTCACCGTTTTATGGACACGCTCAAACTCATTACGATAGAGACACACGTGGCTGACTGCTACACTTGCATTCTCCATCCTGCAATGCACACGCACCGCCAGCTGACGGACGAACAGCTTCTGGAAGCGGGAGTGGATCCGGACCTGATACGGCTCAGCATAGGGCTTGAGGACCCCGATGACATAATTGCCGATATACGGCAGGCACTTGAAGCGGCACTATGCTGAAGCATACCATTACATTGAAAGGGGTGTTTGAGCCCGAGGCGGGAGGAGCCATCGACAACCTCCAGCTCGCCTGCCATACCTCGCCGAGGGAATACAGTGCCTCGGAGAAAGTGATATGGATATGTCACGGCCTCACCGCCAACAGTGACGCTGAAGATTGGTGGCCGCAGATGACAGGTCCGGGCAAACTGTTCGACACCGACAAGTATTTCGTGATATGCGTCAATATGCCGGGCTCACCCTACGGATCCACCTGCCCTCTTTCGGAAAATCCCGTGACAGGAAAACCGTATATGCTGGATTTCCCCGAATTTACAGTCCGCGATGTCGCCCGCTGTTTTCTTGCCCTCGCCTCGGAGCTTGGCATCCATAAGATAGACCTGCTCATCGGTGCAAGCATCGGCGGCTTTGTGTCGCTTGAGATGACCCTGCTTAAGCCCGAGCTCATCGGCAGAGCCGTATTCCTTGCAACCTCATTCCGTTCTTCGGCATATATGTCGGCCTTCAACGAATCCCAGCGGATGTGTCTGGAAGCGGACCCGACATTCCGCGCCGCGGAATCTCCGGAAGGAGGACGCGCAGGTCTTGAGGCGGCACGTGCCGTCGCACTGATATCCTACCGCTCCTTCGACGGCTACAATCTGACCCAGACCGACGCCGATCCTGAAACGGTTTTCGCTTCACGCGTCTGTTCATACCAGCGTTACCAGGGCAGAAAACTGTCCGCACGCTTCGATGCCTACTGCTACTGGTATCTCACCCGCTGTCAGGACAGCCACAACATAGGCCGGGGCCGGGGCGGCATCCCGGCGGCTCTGGCCAGTATTAACGTGCCCGCCACGGTCATCGGCATAAACTCCGACTGCCTCTTCCCCCCCTCCGACATAAAACAGATAGCTGACGGAGTGAACGGGGCGGAATATTTTGAAATACAATCCAGATTCGGTCACGACGGCTTCCTGCTTGAAAGCGGACAGATGACGGAAATATTAAAGCGATTCATCTGATATGCAAGTACTCAAATTCGGCGGCTCTTCTGTCGCAAACTCTGCAAACATCTCACTTGTCATTGACATCGTCCGCAAGGCTGCGGAGAGGGACAAAACCATATTCGTATGCTCGGCTATCAAGGGATGCACCGACCAGCTCATCAGAATCGGCAGACTGGCCGCATCAAGGGACGAGAGCTATGTCGGTCTGATTGAAGAGCTGCGCACCCGCCATCACGAAATCATACGGCAGATACTTCCCGCCGAGAAACACGAAGAGGCGCTTGAGGTCTGCGATGCGCAGTTGAAAGAGCTTTCCGACATCGCCCACGGAGTATTCCTACTCAGAGAACTGTCGGACACAAGTTTGGACGCCATTCAGGGATGCGGCGAGCTGCTCATCACAAAGATACTTGCAACAAGGCTCTCCTCGATCGGCATTCAGACAAAGTGGCTGGATGCCAGAGAGATCATCAACACTTCAGACCTTGCCGCAACTTTTTCCAAAGTTGCCGCCGCCATCGAGGAGAACCCCATCACAACCCTTTTCGTCGTACCCGGATACATTGCATCCGATGCTAACGGAAAAATGACGACACTGGGACGGGGAGGCTCGGACTATTCCGCATCTCTGTTCGCCGTAGGCTGCAATGCCCGACTCCTTGAGATATGGACGGACGTACCCGGCATAATGACCGCCAATCCAGCGCTTGTACCTACCGCAAGGACAGTGAACAACATCTCCTACAGGGCCGCGCAGGAGCTTTCGCACTTCGGTGCAAAAGTTATCTACCCTCCCACCATACAGCCTGTTGTATCCGAGGGAATCCCCATCTATATAAAGAGTACTTTCGACCCCGATGCCCAGGGCACTCTCATTGAGAAGCATCCCCCTCTGCAGGCGGGAGGCGACATAATCGGCATATCCAATTCCGACGAGATAGCTCTGCTTTCCCTTGAAGGCAGCGGTATGGTCGGCGTACCCGGCTTCTCCAGCCGGCTTTTCGAAACCCTCAGCCTCAATAATATAAACATAATACTCATCACTCAGGCCTCGTCGGTACACACTATGTGCATAGCTGTGGCCGAGCAGGATGCCGACAGGGCCAAACTGGCCGCGGACAAATGCTTCGCCTACGAGATTTCCCTCGGAAAACTGAATCCCCTCAAGGTCGAGAAGGGATATTCGATAATGTGTCTTGTCGGGGACGACATACTGAGCCGGACAGGGACAACAGGGCGTATGCTTGCCGCGCTCGGGCGCCACGGCATCCCCATCCGCGCGACCGCGCAGGGTTCTTCGGAAAGGAACATCTCCGTAATCGTAGCCTCCTCCGATGTCAACAACGCAATCAAGCATATTCACGCCGAATTCTTTGACAGGCAGCCCGGGAAAATCATAAACCTTTTCATCGCCGGTTACGGTACGGTGGGACGCGCCCTGATTGATATTATCAACCGCAAGCGCGCGCTGATTGCGGAACGCACGGGCAAGATTGTCAATGTAGTGGGAATATCGAACAGCCGCAAATATGCAATCGACAAATCCGGCCTTGATCTGAGTAACGTCAAGAGCCTGCTCGACTCGGGAGAGTGCGCCGCCGATGACGCATACTTCGAAGCCCTTGCAAACCTGTCGATGGAACACTCCATCTTCGTGGATTGTACCGGAAGCTCGGACATATCCTACAAATACATAAATCTTTTCAGAAAGGGTTATTCTGTCGTGGCCTGCAACAAAATCAGCTTCTCATCCCCTTTCAGCCAGTACAGTCTGCTCAAAAAAGCCGCGCTCGACTGCGGCGTCTCCCTCAAATACGAGACCACCGTAGGAGCGGCCCTCCCCATACTCGAGAGTATATCACGCAGCATCAACAGCGGGGATGAGATAGTGAAAATAGAGGCCGTGCTGTCCGGCACGCTGAACTATATCTTCAGTACTTACAAAGGCGGAGAGGATGGTGTCACTTTTGCACAGGTGGTGCGTCAGGCTCAGGATGCGGGATATACGGAGCCGGACCCGAGGCTTGACCTCAGCGGCCGGGACGTTATCCGCAAACTGCTAATCCTGAGCAGAGAGGCGGGCATTGCTCTCGATGAGTCCGATTTGAGAGTCGAGCCCCTCCTCGGTCCCGAATACTTCAGCGTCAAGATTCCGGAATTTTACAAGATGCTCGCAGACAACGAGGATTCTTTCGCCTCAGCGCACAGAGCCTCCGCAGAAAAGGGGCTTCGCCGCCGGTTCGTGGCATCTCTTGTAAAAACGGAGAATGGATACACGGCCTCCGTAGGAGTCCGCGAAGTCGGAGAGAGACATCCTCTCTTCAACCTTAAGGGCACTGACAACTGCGCCATCATCACGACCGGATTCTACCCCTCACCCCTTATCATTCAGGGTGCCGGCGCCGGTGCATATCAGACAGCATCCGGTGTCCTGAACGACATAATCGCGTAATAAGGGCCTGCTACTTGATATGAACATCCCTCTGAGGGAATGGAATTTCAATGTTATTTTCCCAAAGAGCTTTGTAAATCAATTCATTAGCCTCTACAACAAAGGGATATCCCTCCCTCAAGGAGCCTCTCATATTTGTCGATTTCAATATTCACGGTCTCCAGCAGCCTGTCGTATGGCACCCTGTCCTTATTGAATGCCTCATACTCTTTTTTCACCTCATCGAACGCATAAGTCATATCGAAGGTGTAATCCAGTTTCTGGGAGTAAAGCATCAGCGATATCTCATTGCAACGCCTGACCATATCTGTCATCTGGTGACGTTGATTTCTCCTTAGCACACTGGTGAGTTCCCGGACCTTCAGCGCTCTTTCGGTTTCCTGTGAAAGTTCAGAAAATCCGGTGCCATCAGCGCACTATGAGGCGCTCCCCTATGCGGAGGGTCTTGCTGGACTTGATTTTGTTCAACTTGCAAATATTGCTGACTGTCGTGTTGTTCTTTCTGGCAATGGCCCCGAGGGTATCTCCTTTGCGGACCGTATAGACGATTCTGCCCGAAGCAGCCTTGCTCTCCTCATCGGTCTGCCCGTAGTGGGAATAGATGCTGAAGTAGTGTTTTTTCAGCGTTACCACAGAGTCTCTGACCTGTCCGGTTTCAAAATCGACAATTCGAGCAGGATCGAAGGCGTGGCCCATATATCTGGTCTCGAAATGGAGATGAGGACCGGTACTTCGGCCGGTGCTGCCTCCGAGACCCAGAATTTCCCCTGCCTTGACCATTTCGTTCTCACCCACCAGAATCTTTGAAAGATGGCCGTAATAGGTTTCAAGACCGTTGGGATGGCGGACGATGACAAGGTTGCCATATCCTCCGGTCTGCCGGACACCGCCTATATATCGGACTATTCCGTTGAACGCGGCGCGGACCGTATCCCCTGTATGCAGGGGAACGTCAATCCCCTTGTGCTCGCGGGTCCTGCGGAACTTGTATTCGGAGCGCACCTTTCCCATAATGGGGGCACAGAATGGGTTGAGGGAATCCACGAGCCTCAGGTCAATCTCTTCCGGAAGTTCCTGAACGTTATGGCCCTTGAATGCGTGAATCACGTCGTTGGTCCATCCGTCGTAGAATCCGGCCGTATCGATCACAGGTTTTCCGAGCTCGATATAATCCCAGGTATGGTTTTCAAAGAGAACTATCTTGACGAATTTGTCATCAGTGTCGAGAGTATCCAGCGGTTGAGGCGCCAATTCCGGCAACTCCTCCTCGACATCAAGGATAGTCAAGGTGTCCGTAATGTTTTCGGGAGTCTGTGAATAGGCAAATATCGGAAGCAGCAGGGCTGCAAGCAGCGCGATTCTTTTCATTGGTCAGGTCAGTCTATCGAGGACAAGATACCGAAAAAAACGCCAATCCGCAAAAAAACCTGTCAGGAAACAGTACGATTGAGATAAGTTTTCCTATAGCCGAGCCTATAAAGCTCCAAAGAAACGCCAATCCGGAACATAGCGGTATAACAACGGACCAGAATGTAGAATCCGTATTCCGACTGAGTCTCGATTGCCTCGTGACGGAGAAGGTCCTGAGTGGCCTGGGTGCAGTTCAGAACAGCCCTTCTGACCTTGGCTGAAATCAGGCTGTCGAGGCAAAGGACATCATCGACAATGTGGTCGTCCATATCATCAAAACCCCTTTTCCCATAGTACCTATGTTTGAAATCCAAATAAAAGAGAGTAAGGCACCGCCGCCTCGATAAAGGCCACTCGGCGGCTACAACACGACAGGCTGCGCCGGGCTCTGGGTAAAGGCCCGCTTGCCAGTCGGTTGTTGCCCGGGTGCAAAAAGCTACCGAGATTTTGGTTACTTTTAAAAAGGAAAGTTTAGTAAACCCAAAATATCAGTA
>JAZLIS010000045.1:0-3074 GCA_045617505.1 Bacteroidales bacterium
GCGGTCCATCTCGTTTTCGTGTTCGCGCAGGCATTTGGGACTGCAGTACGTTTTGCGTGATGCTGTAGTCTGGAATGGTTTGCCGCATTGCGGACAGAGGAGTGTAACTGCACAATTTCTCATTTTCTACGAATCTTTCCCAAAAGTGCTCCGCGAGGCTATCGTTGTAGGCCGTTTTCTGTAAAGTACTGTAAAGTACTGTAAAAAACTGCACAACTGCGTATCGTGGATATTTTCTTGTACCACGTGTGGTACAAATGTGGTACAAAAATACACAAAATATCCATAAAAACAAAGAAATATCAATAAATATAGCCACCTTGTTAAAGTGGCTATAATCAATATTTTATAGAGGTTTATTGGGTGTTTTGTTAGAGATATTTTCTAACTTCTATTTCCCTAATCCGGAATTTAGGAACATATTTTCAAAGACCTCCGCGCGGCTATTTCGCCCGCTATTTCTCCGAGGGTGTGGATGGCTGCACGGAGGTCCTGAATGTCATTCTATGATTTCGAAGAACTTGTGGAAGATTACAATGTATGTCGCAATCGTAAAGAAGATCACAAAACCGAGTGCCAGAACTGCGAGGAGGGTCTTTACAACCTCAAGACAGATATCTGCAACCGTCATTTCTTCTTTCTCCGGTTGAGTTTTAATTACAGCGGATTCTTGTACCGCAGTATTAGGAGTAACCATACAGACTGAATCTGCTTCAGCCAGGGTGTAGTATTCAGGAATCGTTGCCGGTTCCTGACCGTACGATGCTCCTGCCATCAGGAGGACCGCACAAGTTGATAATACAAGTGAAAGTCGTCTCATAAGCGTATTATTTGCTCTTTTTGGAGCCTTTTAACATTTCTTTGACATCTTCTTCAGTCGTATGCATTTTGTCTGCTATTTCACCTATCAGGTACTTCCCGAATAGCCTCACGAAAACGAAATCCGGCTTAATTATCAGGATATTTCCTGCACTGGAGAACAACTCGATAGTTGAAGCAATGATAGCGAGCAGACGAATGGTTACATTCAGGTTTGCACCAAGTACTCTTTCTGCAAACAGGATGATAGATAGGCTGCCGACATAGACAACCACTTTCCAGAATGATTCCCGGAGCAGCCTTGAAACTACGAATCTTTTCTTCTTTATTGCAGCGGCAACGCCCCAGATCATATCCCATAGCACACAGACGAGTATCAAGACAATCACGCCTTTGTCATTCCCGAGCCAACTGACATACCATGTGAAGATTGCAATCAGCCAGCCGAAAACGTTACCAAATACCTGTCCGACTTTGTCGAAGAAATGGTCGAAGATGTGGATGATGTTCTGCATAACTTTCTGGTTTAGAAAATAGCCCTCCGTAATAATTACCTACGGAGGGCTACATCAATTCTACCCGTTGGGAATGGCTTAGTCCTCACTGTACGTTGCCAGCGCAAGCATCTCGCCCGACTTCTCGCCGGTGGAAGTGTTGACGTAGAAGTACTTCACGAACACCTTAGGCTTGCCCTCTGACGGAGCGCCATACTTCTGATCATACGAACTCTTGAGAGCGATGGCAGTGGTCACAGGGGTCTGCGGAGCGATGAACTCGGCAGCTTTGCTGTAAGCACGGCTGATACCGTTGCTCTGAGGAGCAGAGGCACAGATGATGAGCTTGATGTTGGTGGTGACTGAAGGGATGGCTGAAAGAGTCAGCGTAAACGCTTCATCTGACAGTGCGAGGGTGGCGGAAGCAGGAGCATCGAGCCCGGTGAGGGCAGGAGGAGTCTCCATGATGTCACCGCCGCAGAAGACAACCCAGTAGTTCAGACGCATAAACAGGTTGGAGCCTGTAATCTTCGTCTTTGAACCAAGAACCGAGCGGGCTTCTGCAGAGAGAGCCGCAGAATTCCACGCCAGAATCTGGGCGTTAGTGAGAGACTGCCAAGCCTGAGAAAGCTTCTTGAAGATGGCTTTCACAGATGCCTGGTCGGAGGTACGGACGCTTCCGCCGTAACCACGGTTACGGATGTACTTGCGTCCACGAGTCTTCGCCGCAGTTACGCCTTTGGCGGAACCGGACATTTCCTCGAATGCGATAGAAGGAATGTACTTCATAATAATAAAAAATTAGAGGGTTTATAATGTGTTTTGGGTTATTCGTTTGAGTTGCCGTCACGCACGGCGAAGAACTGAATGAATGTTCCATCGTTGGAAGTATAACCGGCATCATCAGGGTTCGTGCAGGTGAAATTTCCTCCCTGAAGATGCCCAGCGGCCATCGGAGCGCCTTTCTTGTTGATGTACATATTCGAGTACACTACAGGAACATACACGTCCACGTCATCAGGCATTCCGATGATGTCAAAGGACTGCTCAAACGTGCCGCTGTCCGTCTTGAAGGACCGGAACATCAACTGACAGAAGATGTAATGGTCCTTGACCATCAGGCAGCTTTTGTCCAGACGAGTGCCGGAAGGCTGGTTCTGGATACCAGTCGTTACATAGCCGTCTTTCTCAATCTGACATCTCTGGCCACCTTTTGCGTAGGCATTACAGATAAAGAAATGCAGAGGGCCGTAATCATCAAAAGCATCAATCTTCTCGATATGAAGCCTGTTGTTGCTTATCCAGGACCTGAGGATGGTTCCCCGGTAGGTTGTCTCATAATCTACGAACGGCCTTGTGTCGATGAAATACACAGCCGATATTCCGGATTTATTCATCATCAGGGATGGGAACTCGAAGACGATTTCATTGGCAGCTTTCCACGCAGCCGTTGTCGGATCTACGTCGAATCTGCCCTGCAGTACGGTGAAGTTCTCAGTCTGGTAATCCTTGAACGATACCTGTGCTATGCCGATGTTATTTGAGATGGAAGTAATCATATCCGTTGAATTTTAATAGTTTACCATTGCGGAGGTTCCGAATACCTCGTGCTCCTTATCAAACATGCCGGACCTTCCGGCAATCTGCCAGGTGTCATTCCAGCCGCTGACACTCATATAGTTTCCATACAGACCGATAGACCACTGACTCCTGCCATATCCTCGACCAGGGAAATAAGTTCTGCCACCGAGGTAAGTTTCC
>JAZLIS010000046.1:0-2253 GCA_045617505.1 Bacteroidales bacterium
AGGCATCAGGGAAAAAGAGAAGCGCGCAGAGCTGATTGAAGAGAAGTATCCCGATGCCGCCATCGACTCCCTGCTTCGTACCAAACTGTATCCTTACCAGAAAGAAGGAATCCGCTTTGCCGCAAAGGCCGGGAAAGCCATCATCGCGGATGAAATGGGTCTTGGAAAGACTGTTCAGGCCATCGGAGTTGCGGAATTGCTTCGGAGAGAAGGTCTTGCGACATCCGTTCTGGTGCTGGCTCCCACATCATTGAAATATCAGTGGAAGTGCGAGATCGAAAAATTCACGGGAGATACGGAGGTCGTTGTCATAGAAGGCACTCACCCGAAGCGTCGGGAAATGTACGAGGCCCCTGGCACATACAAGATTGTTTCCTACAACTCCGCCTGCAACGATATCAAGATTCTGGGCAAGTTGGAATGCGACCTGCTCATCATGGACGAAGTGCAGCGCCTCAAAAACTGGAACACCCAGATTTCCAAGGCTGCAAGACGCATAGTTTCTGACTATTCCGTAATTCTTTCCGGCACACCCCTTGAAAACAAGTTGGAAGAACTGTATTCCATCGTGGAATTCGCCGACCAATACGCTCTTTCTCCTTATTACAAGTTCAGGAACGACTGCATCCTGACCGACGATACAGGCAAAGTTCTCGGCTATCAGAACCTGAATGCAGTAGGCAACAGGTTGAAAGACATTCTGATACGCAGGCGCAAGAAGGACGTGAACCTGCAGCTGCCGGCCAGAATGGACCAGACCATTTTTGTTGCGATGACCAAGGAGCAGATGGGTATCCACGACGAATTCAAGAACGTTGTGTCATGGCTGGTGCTGAAATGTCAGCGGATGCATTTCCTCAGCGAAACGGTCCGCCGCAGACTAATGCACACCCTGTCACACATGAGGATGGTTTGCGAGAGCACTTTCATTCTTGATCAGAAAAGCCGTTTCGACACCAAAGTGGAAGAAGCGATGTACATCATTACCGACATCATTGACGGTTCCGAAGACGGCAAGGTGGTGGTATTCAGTGGCTGGGAGAGGATGACGCGACTGCTCGCACAAGAATTGGAGAACCGCGGCATAGGGTATGAAAACCTGCACGGAGGAGTGCCGTCCGCGAAGAGGAAGAATATGGTCTCCAACTTCACCGAACTGCCCCAGAGCCGTGTTTTCCTTTCGACCGATGCCGGCAGCACAGGGCTCAACCTTCAGGCGGCCAGCACCATCATCAACCTCGATCTTCCCTGGAATCCAGCTGTGCTGGAGCAGCGGATAGCCCGTATCTACCGCATCGGGCAGCAGAGGAACATCCAGGTTATCAATCTTGTAGCTGCGCACACCATCGAAGAATCGATGATTGGCAAATTAAAGTTCAAGACTTCCCTGTTCGAAGGAGTCCTTGACGGAGGCGACGATGCCGTATTTGCATCCGATGACAAGTTCGCCAAGATTATGGACCTTGTCGGAGAATATGTCGAGCCTTCGACAGAGGAACCTCGTCCTGAAGATTCGGGAGTTACGGTTGATACAGGCGATGTAGAGCCGAACAAGTGCCAGACCGTGGTGGAAGGTCACCCAGTTGCGGAGGATGAAGACAACGTTTCACCCGCCGATACCGGAGATCTGATAAATCAGGGTCTGTCTTTTTTCAGCAATCTGGTAGAAACCCTAAAATCACCTGAAAAGACCGCAAAACTAATTGACAGAATCGTAGTCGAAGATAAGGAAACCGGCAAAGCCTCCATCAATATTCCTGTCCAGAGCAAACGGCTCATCACTGATACCCTTGGATTTTTCGGGAAACTGCTGACGAAATAGTTGCTGTCTGATCACTAAACAGATCATCCAAAGTGATGACCTTCTGCAAATTGTCCGAATAGGCATTACGTTTGATACCATTGGCACTTACCAAGACGTTATGTAACCGTCTCCGCGGTTACTATTCCGGCAACCAAACTGCGTTATATGTGTAAAAAGCCCGAATTACACATAAAAGGCCGTCCCAGAATAACTGAAAATCCCGACCATAGGTACAAATTGGTCGGGATTTTCAGTTCTTATACCGCCGATTTATAGTGCTTTAGATTTTTCTACTAAATACTCAGACTAATTCAGGCAAATATGTAAAACGAGCTAAAACAAGCGGTTTTTACATCCGTTCATAACTTCAAAATCAAGAACGGCGGGACTTTTTAGAGCGCCGCCGTATGCTTTATCGGTATCTGTTTTTACTGGTTTCCGAGAAGCCA
>JAZLIS010000047.1:0-6500 GCA_045617505.1 Bacteroidales bacterium
GTGTCCGACTCCCTCGCCAGCAGGGACAACGCCCTGTACACCTGATGTATGTCGCATTCAGGCTGTTCGATGAACCGCTTCGCATCCTCAAGCGATGACAGTTTGGAGCCGGGATACAACACCCTCGTATAAAGCAGCATCCGGAGAATCACGTCAAGGTCGTACTTGTTCCTGTGCCTCTTCTCTATCTTCCTGCATATCTTGTCCAAACCGAGCTCGTGGTAGACTTTCTGGAGAAACAGGTAGCCGCCGTTGTAGCTGCGCTGGACGTTCTTCTTTATAAGCAGTGATGGATTATACTCAACTGTGACTTTCCGTTTGGACTCTTTTTCTTCTGCGGTCAACCCGGCGACATATTTTCTTGCAGTACCGATTGGGTCTTCCTCGCCGAAACGAGCAATCAATTCTTTCATGGAACCCAATCGCTCCACAATCCTTGCCGTTGTCTTGCCCGTGTCGGAGCGAAACGACTTCTGAATGTAGTAGGTGGCCGAATTTTTAGATTTGCTGACAATGAGATTCATATATTCGTGCTTAACATTAGTATATGTTAGTACAAATATAGAAACAAAATTTGACAAAAAAAAGAGGCCCGAGGCCTCTACAGCAAATATTTTCAAAAATTATGTGTCAAACTTCCGGTGTTCATCTCCCTGGGATTGCAGGCATTGCTGTCAAAGGCATTCCATCTGGATGCGGACACGACCGTCATCGGCTCCGTGGCTCTGCTCTGCTCCCCGCCCTTCGTTCCAATGATTTCCGCCGCAATGCACAACAGGCGCACACTTGCAGCCGGACTGGCAATCGGCATCATCGGTTATGCCGTAGGCACCTACCTCGGCTTCGGGATTTTCCGTCTGCTGTCGCTGTTTTAAACCGACAAACCCGCATTTTTTTTTGCATAGAAAATTATTTGTCGTATATTTGCCGTCCCATTGAGGTATGGTGTAATGGCAGCACAAGAGATTCTGGTCCTCTTAGTGGCGGTTCGAATCCGTCTACCTCAACAATGACGGCGGGATAGCTCAGCTGGTTAGAGCGCATGATTCATAATCATGAGGTCCCCAGTTCAATCCTGGGTCCCGCTACAAGAAATTCAAGCACTTACGAGAGTGAGTGCTTTTTTCGATGGATTCGGAGAGCCTTGCGAACAAATTTGCATCAATTCATATTATGAAACGTTCCCCCATTATCGTACTTCTTGCGTCCATCCTGCTTTCCTGCAGCGGAACTTCCGGCATCAAAATATCGGAAGAGACAATGATGTTCGCCGATTCGACGAAGACAGGAGTGCCTATGAGCAAGGACCCCCACGCAGTATTCTTCAAGGGGCGGTTTCTTCTATACTATTCGATGCTGCCCGCAAAGAATCCCCGTGAAGGCGACATCGCCGGGTGGACAATCGGAATAGCGGCAAGCACTGATCTGACGCATTGGGAAAAGGTCGGAGAGGTCCGTCCGGAGCCACTGTCAGAATTGGAGCGTGACGGATTCTGTGCACCTTGCGCAAGGGTTATCGACGGGAAGGTGCATCTCTTCTACCAATCCTACGGGAACTGGGAGTGGGATGCCATCTGTCACGCGACTTCCGAGGACGGCATCAATTTTACCGGCGACCCGAGCAATCCTGTCTTTTCCCCGGAACAGTCCGATTGGACCTGCGGCAGGGCTATTGATGCGGAGGTCTATAAATTCAAGGGAAAATATTACCTCTATTTCGCTACACGTGATACAGGCTTCGTCCGACAGATGCAGGGAGTGGCGGTTGCCGACGGGGACTCTGACTTCAGCCGCGGCTCCTGGACTTTGGCGAAGGATGCACCGATATTAGCTCCGGAACTCTCTTGGGAGCAGGAATGCATAGAGGGAGCATCGGTGATTGAAAAGGAGGGAAGACTCTTTATGTTTTATGCAGGAGCCTACAACAACCATCCGCAGCAGATAGGGGTTGCGGTAAGCGACGACGGTGTGAACTGGGAGCGCCTTTCCGAAGAGCCGTTCCTCGCAAACGGGCCGGAAGGGTCCTGGAATTCATCAGAATCGGGGCATCCTCATATTTTTGAAGCGCCGGACGGACGGACCTTCCTGTTCTTTCAGGGAAACAACACAAACGGTGCATCCTGGTATATCTCCAGACTGGAGGTGGTGTGGAACGGGAAAGGCAGGAACTGCCGTCCCTCCTTCAGATAGACCTGCACCATCGCCTGACCCCGGCTGCCTGCACGAGTTGCGCAATACGCGAGTGACTCGCGTCCGCGCAACTTTTGAAGCTGCTTCGGGGGAATTTAAGCATCAAATTGCCCCGAATGACCTCGGAAGAACGTATGTGGATATTGAAATGTAAAAGATCCTGTTTCGGTCTTCAGATGTTTCGACGGAGAAGCAATATCTGTCTGTCCAGCCATGCCAAAGCGTCAGCTGAAGTATCTACTTTGAAGTGGCGAGGGCTATACCCCTCTTCCCTTCCTCATTCACAGCGCAGTAGAAGTGATATGTGATGCCGTTCCAGTTTATCACGTGGCTCTTGTGAGCGTAGAGGTTGTCGTAGGGCTCTGACGGATAAATCAGCTCCTCGCCCTCCCACTCGTACCAGTGAATCAGGTCGCGGCTGCAGGCAAAGCTGTTGTACGCCCCGTATGGTTTTTCCGGATTGAAGGCGCGGAAATAAAACATCACATACAGGTCTCCTATCTTTTGGATATACGGGTCACCCGTAATGGTGCCGGGGCCCTCAAAAGCGAGTACGGGATTGTACCTGTATCGTTTCCAATTTCTCAAATCATCGGAGAAAGCAATCCCTATGCGCTCGGCGGTGTATCCAGGAGTTTTGCTGTCAGCGGTAAGTACCTCGGGATTTTCGCCTTTTGCATTATAATAGATGACGAAACGGTGGCCGGTGACGCGTTCCCTGTCTTCTATGATACAGCTCTTGTATTGAGTGAATTTCTCGAACCACTGGCTGTCTTCATCCATTGGAGAAAGAACAGGCATACCGGAACATTCCCACTCCAAGGGCTTGCCGATGATGCGGCTGGAAGCAAGTCCTATCATCAGCGGCTCGGTCTCATAGCCCGGATTGCAACCGCCGAGATAACTCATCCAGTATTTGCCGTCGTACTGTTGCATTTCATAACTTCCTCCCCACTCAATGTCCTGAAGCGCCACATATCCCGCCTTCTGGGATTTGTCCCAGGTGCCGGTGGTGCAGCTCATTATCTTTCCGAGAACAGTCCATTTGAGAAGGTCGTCGCTCTCTGAAAGCCAGGTTTCATAGCCTTTGCCGTCGAATGCAACCCAGGTCATATACCATTTGTCTTCGTGCCTGAAGACGCTTGGGCTGTCAGCCGTATGTTCCGGATTATCGGGTCTGACTACAATGCCGTGTTTTACAGGGGTTTTGACCTGCTCAAATACGGGCTGCATCTCCTCCTGACTGACCGGTTGAAAGAATTTTGGAAGAGTGAGGTTCTTCACGGCTTTCTTGAATTTTCTTTCATTTCTCGTCGGGACGACCAGTTTGATGGAGCCGTCTTCATTGTAGAATAACTTATCGGCGCACATACTGCGGCGGCTGTATGTCTGGGAACCGGCACCGGTTGCGGCTCCCACAAATGCATTGTGATAGAACAGCCACCACTGTCCCTTGAATTCAACTATGGAATGTTCGTTGGTCAGGATGTCCTGGGCATCCATAAACTTCCCTTTGTGCTCGTAGGGCCCGAGGGGGTTGTTGCTGATGCAATATTCGAGCTGGTAGGGATGTTCTGTGACGTATGAGTTTGCATAGGAGAGATAGTACCTGCCGTTGTATTTGTGACAGCATACCGCTTCGAAGAAGTTCGGAGCATCAATATGATAGACACCTGTTTGGTTGCCGTTCTCATCGAGGACGCCGCCGGTGTGGTCATACGAAATCATATCATCATTCAATTTGACGGCATTGATGGTATTCTGCCCCATAAAAAGATAGGCCTGTCCGTCATCATCGATGAAGCAGTGAGGATCGATGAAGTCCCTGTTGCAGTAAATGCCGGGAGTGCCGGTGGTGAAGAAAGGCTTGCCGAGAGGGTCTTCGAACGGGCCGAACGGAGAATCGCTGACAGCCACGCCTATCTCGCTGGCATTGCCCGAATAATAGAAGAAATATCTCATCACGAGGGTGGAATCCGTGTCGCTCCTTGGGACCATCTTCCTGACACACTGAGGGCCCCAGGCCCTGGTCTTAACCCACGTGGTCTGCTCCAGAGGTTTGAAAATCACGCCACCGTCGGTGAAATGCCTCATATCGGTGGTATAGTAGCAGTGGTAGTCCTCCATATTGAACCCTTCGCCCGCAGTCTGGTCGTGACTGGGATAGACGAACAGAGTATCGCCGAACACTACTGCAGACGGGTCTGCCGCGTAGGCATCAGTAAGGATAGGATTGATGCTCCGGCTGCATCCGGCCACCAGAAGAATGACCGGCAAAATAATCATAAATCTCTTCATAAGTCCTTTGATTCTGAGGTTCTACCATTCATAATAATAACAGACGGCACCTATTACGGCATTGCCGCGGTCAAGATAGATATCGTCAGTAATCTCGCTCCCTGAGTCGATGGCGTTCTGCTCACCGTTTCTGACGGTGATTTTCACAGGGTGGTTGAAGCAGAGCGGATTGTCAGGAAACTGCCTGTATGCGCTGAGCTGCACGGTGCCCTCTTCTCTCTTGAGCCAGGTCTGGCCGCATCTGTGGCCAAGGAACTGTCCGGAATCGAAATAATATGTGCCGAGGAAGAAGTCCTCAAGACCGCTGCTCAGATATTCCACCCCCTCCGTCTGTGTGTTGAACGCCCTGATGCAGGCCTCCATCGAGCATTCCGTCTCTGAATTGAGGAAAAGGTTCACCCCCACGACCATCGATTTCCTGTCTGTCTCCATAAGCGTGTACTGTTCACCGGAAAGCACCTTGCGGTCTGCGGTGCGGATACCTTTGAACAGGGTGCCCTTCGGAAGTTTCTCTCCGTTCCATACGATGTCAGGCTTGGTATTGGCGCGGACAGTTGTCCATATCTGATCCCTGACTCCCGGTTCCGGCTGGACCAGTTCGACCGTGCAGGACTTGTAGTACGGAATCCTGAAGTCGAGGCTTATGCTGTTATGAGCGCCGAATTTCGAGAAAAGAGGCGTCTCTAGGAATACTTTCTCATATTCCTTCTCATCGACATAGTCCATATTGAGACAGGCCAGTTCATAAATCTTGCCGCTGACGCAAAGAATTCCGTCGCAATAGACATTCATAAGACACTGGCCCGGATGATGCCAGTTGTCAAAGTCGCCGCACAGATATATGTTGTCTATCCGTCCCTCTCCTTCAGCACTGAAGATGACAGCCTTGCCGTCTTCACCGAAAGGGGCCATACATTTGTTGACATTGGTGAATGTCCTTCCGCAGTCGGTGTTTCCGCTGCAGGAACACAGGGCGGCTATCGCCACCAGTAATACAAGTCTTTGAATATTATCTTTAGTTTCAGATGTTGAGTTTGCCATAATTATTCAGTTGTTCCTGCAAATATATGAAATTAAGTTCAACATTTCCATTACACGAATGCGTTCCGGATTCCAATTGCAAGTTGTATACTACTGATGTGAAATTCAATCTGAAAGGCAGCACAAAGTCGCTGCGGACTTCTTTGAAGCGCTCTGGTCACACGATATCATTTGACTCGTCGCACGCGTGGAGAGCCCTGCTTTGCGCACGACAATTTGATTTTGTTATTTGCGTGGAAATGTGTAACCTTATGAAGACCGTCACGGTAAGTGCAGGCCCTGACGGCATAGCTGGAACCGATGATGACGTAAAGGTTCACTTCTCGTAGGGCAACCTTCAGGCAACCAACAATTCAAACACAGTCACATACACTTGGGGCTTCGCCGCAAACCAGTACGACAACATAGGCAATGCTGCAGGAAACACAACTATTGACAGCCAGACCAACGACGCAGTCGTTGACCTATTCGGATGGTCAAATTCCTCTGCGATTTACGGAATGAGCACATCTAAAACCAAAACCGATTATTCTGGAGGCTTCGTTGATTGGGGAAAGGCTTATTGTCAATCGAACAACATAGCAGAAGGCACTTGGAACACATTGACTGGAGGCGACAATGGCGAGTGGAAATATCTGTGGACAGGAGCCCAAAGCGCAAACAGACATCATTCACGCCGGCAAAACGATTGAGGAACGTACTTTATGTCACGATATGGAATTGCGAAAACGTCCACTGGTACATCGCTGATGCCGAGGGCGATTATGCGGTGTTTGAATATTGGGGTAGAGGTACGGAGGAGTCTCCATACAATCTACGAAAACATCTTGACTCAAGTTTCGCAAGTGATTATTTTATTAATATTCAAAGAGTTGTGCGATTCTTGCGAAACTTTTTCCCTCCGCACAATCTCTATTACGCTACCCTCTCCCTAAATCCCTCTCCCCGGGAGAGGGACTTACCTACGGCCT
>JAZLIS010000048.1:0-9295 GCA_045617505.1 Bacteroidales bacterium
GTGACCTCGGGTTTTGTAATGCATTGATTATAAGTATTGAAGCTACTTATAAAGTTACAAAATTTTGAGGTCTTTTGCAAGTTTAATTAATTGATATTCAATAATATACAGCGATTTTTTCAAAAATTGTCATGTGCTAAAAATTTCCTTACTAAAAGATTTGGAGTTTGTCATTCTTTTTATACATTTGCAATCCATCATCAAAGAACCTGCTAAATTTCTGAATTTATGTATTGGACACTTGAACTTGCATCCAAACTTGAGGATGCCCCCTGGCCTGCAACCAAAGACGAACTGATAGATTACGCCACCCGCAGCGGCGCTCCCCTCGAAGTAGTGGAGAATCTGGAAGACCTTGAAGATGACGGTGAAGTATATGACTCCATCGAAGACATCTGGCCCGACTACCCCACCAAAGACGACTTCTTCTTCAACGAGGAGGAATACTAACTGAATAATTGTACCGCGATACCCGGAGTCCGCAAAGCGAGTTAGGCTATATCGTGCCCGACTCGCTTTGTGGTTTATGGAGAGGACAGTGTTTTTTTTCAACAAAAAAAAGTAACTTTGTAAGGATGAGTTTACTGATATTTCACAACTAACAATAGAATTATGCAAAGACGAGATTTCCTTAAGGTATCAGCATCGGTAGCCGCCGCCACTGCAATACCATCATCACTGACAGCAGCGGCCAGGACCGCCAACACTTCAAAGTCAAAGGACGGCAAGATACGCCTCGGATATATAGGACTGGGATGCCAGTGCGCCTGGGCTCTCCTCCCCTCCTTCATAAACAAGGACAGAGTCAGGGTTGTCGCAGGCTGCGACCTCTATGACATCAAACGCGAACGTTTCCGCCGTCAGGTCACAGAGTACTACCAGAGCAAAGGCGAGAAGAAAGTAAAAGTGGATCTCTACGAAGACTACAAGGAGCTCATCGCCCGTCAGGATATCGACGCAGTCGTAATCGCAACCCCAGACCACTGGCATGCACTCGTGGCCATCGAAGCCCTCAAGTCAGGCAAGGACGTCTATCTTGAGAAGCCTATGACCCTCACCGTCTATGAAGGCCAGATGCTCTGCAAGGCTGTCCGCAAGTACAACAGGAAGCTCCAGGTCGGCTCAATGCAGAGATCCTGGAAAGAATTCAACCACGCCACATCTCTCGTAAGAGAAGGCGTCCTGGGCAAAATTGAGAGAATCAAGGTATATGTGGGACGCAACCAGTACAACCCGGACCTCGGCACCCCAGTGCCCATCACTCTTCCCAAAATGGATGTCCCTGCCGGACTGAACTGGGACAAATGGATCGGCCCCCTTCCCGCAGACACGTACTACAGCGAAGGCCTCAACCCTGCAATCACTCCCGAGAAAGATGAAAGGTGCTACGGTGAATGGCGCTATTTCAAGGGTCTCGGCGGCGGTCTGATGACCGACTGGGGAGCACATATGTTCGACATCGCGCAGTGGGCAATCGGCAAGGACGGCAGCGGCCCCGTGGAGGTCTATCCCGCAGGCTACAGCTTCTATGACCGCATCACTTACAAATATGACAACGGCATCGTGATGACCGAAGAGCCCATCAGTTTCAGCGACGGGAGAATCGACAACGGCTGCATGATTTACGGAGAGAAAGGGTGGATCAAGGTACGCCGCGGAGGCTTCGAGTGCTCCGATCCCAAGTTCGAAATGCCGGAAGGCGAATTCGAGGGCCGCGACCACTATGACGCATTCCTCGATGCTATCGAGACATGTGTCGATCCCAACTGCACTGTAGAGATCGGCCACTCTTCAAACACTGTCTGCATACTGGGCAACATAGCAATGGAACTCGGACGCCCCCTCAAGTGGAACCCCATCGTCCAGAAATTTATGGATGACCCCGAGGCGAACAAGAAACTCCATTACGAATACAGGGAAGGCTACAAGCTCGAGATATAGCGGTCCCCTAAGTACGCGAAGCGAGTCAGGCACGACAACCTGACTCGCTTTGTGATTTATTGAGGCCTTTTTTTGATCTTTGCGGCGAAGCCTCCGTTGCGGGCCATACGGATTGTGATGCTCTGTGCCCCGTCAACTTCCGACTCATTGTTGCGGTAGTCCATGGCAATCTTGTCCGCTTCGGGGCCGTCGGTAAAGGCAGACATAGTCCACTTCCTGCCATTGCCCAGAAAACTCAGGTCAATCCTGACATCGCGCGCAGTGGAATTGTTCAGGCCGGCGATGTACCACACATCACCGCTTCGTTTTGCCACCACGTAATACTCACCCAACTTTCCCGACAACACCTTCGTGTCATCCCATTCGACGGGAACGCCGCACAGGAAGTCTCTGCAGTCAGGATACATATCATAACGGCAGGGATTGTCGGCAAGCATCTGAATACCGGATTCGAACGCAACAAGTTGCGCGAGCTGGGATGCTTTCGTACCCACAGCAGGCGTTTCGGGACGTCCGCCGCCGTAGTGCTCGGGCTGACGGCATTCCATCATACCCGGAGTGAAATCCATAGGACCGACCGCATTACGGATGTACGGCTGGAACACAGTGTTGTCCGGCTGACAATTCCTGCAGAATTCAAGGCCCCTCACACCTTCGTACGAAAGGACGTTGGGATAGCGGTATTCCAGGCCACTTGGGTGGAACGCTCCGTGGAACAGGACGACGATGTGATGTTCGGCGGCTTTCTTCGCCACTCTTTCGTAGTAGTTCACCATCCACTGGTCCAAGCGGTTCATAAAGTCAATCTTAACTCCCTTCACGCCCCACTCCTCGAAGGTGGCGAACATCTTGTCGATATTCTTTTCGACAGTAAGCCAGGGCAGCCAGAGCAAGACACCGACACCCTTTGACCCGGCATAACTGATAAGTTCGGGAAGATGCAGTTCAGGAGTGGTATCATACGGATTTTCGGTGTCGAGAGCCCACCCTTCATCGAGCAGGATATAATTCACACCGTTCTTTTGGGCGAAATCCGTGTAGTATTTGTAAGTTTCCAGATTGATTCCGCTGACGAAATCAATGCCAGGCCCGAACGGAGTGCCGTTGAGCCAGTCCCAAGTGGTCTGTCCGCGCCTGATCCACGAAATGTCTATCCTTGACTCGGGAGCAAGCCTCATCGGCATGGCATTCTCCGCCAGAGCACGGTCATCCTGCGTGACGAGAATATATCTCCAGGGGAATGACCTTGTGCCGGAGGTCTGTGCTATCCCTTTGCTGTATTCGACAATCTTCAGAGTCCTGTCGTCATCGGGAGCGAACTTGACCGGATTCAGGGAATGATATGCATTGAACGTTTTTTTCCCGCAAGGCTTCACGAAAAGCGCGGGATAGTCTTCAAGGTCGAATTCACTCACCAGAACCTTATGTCCCGGATAGGTGGCGATGAACGGAACTTCCCATATCTGATCGGGGGCGAGGTCGGTGGAATTCACTGTGGAATAAAGTTCCTCGCAGGCGGTCTCGATGTTTTCGGCAATCTGTCCGACAACGGTCAGGGACCCGGGCATATTGAACTGGGCGTCTTCACCGAGCACTTCAATCCCGCCCGGCAGATTCGTTACGAAACGGTATGCCAAGCCATCATCGTACACCCTCCACAGAATCGTGTATCCCCCTCTAAGTTTCAAGGTAAGAAGGTTGTAGTTGTTCTCTGTTTCGGCAAACTTCAATTTGAAGTCCGGACGGACGGTCTGCCTGACCTCCGTGACTTTGCTGGTGCTTAAGACTGCCTGCTCCCCGAGCGTGCGGTCGGCAAGATGCAGGGCAACCTTGTTGCCGGACATAAGGGTCTCCCCTTTGCTGATGAGGTCATACCTGATGTCCCCTGCGACGGTGACTTTCACTTCAATCTCTCCATTGGGGGATTTGACGTTTATGATTCTTGTTTTGGGAGCAGCCGAGGCAGTCACGGTGAGAATGGCCGCGAGCAAAAGTGGAGCCGCGGATGAGACAATGATATTGACGAAAGATTTCATAAGACTTAGAAGCTGTTTTGAAACGTTTCTCAGTTCAAACTGACGAATTCCGTTTCGATATTTTTACCCACGGTCAACATCACATAACCTGCGTTGTCCGCACTCTCTTCCAAAGCGTCGGCAATGACATATTCAACTCCCTTAAAGGCAGTCTGTTCCCTATGGTGATCATGCCCCGTCAGAACGATATCCACACCATATCCGGCAAAAAGGTCAGCCAGATCATAAGTCTCCTCCAAGGCGTAGTTGCTCGTATGCCCCTGAGATGTGTCTTTCATAAAGAAATGTGTGTGTGTGAAAACTATGACATTCCTGTAGCCTGAGCTTTTGGTCTTGAGAATCTCTTCAAGCCATTCACGCTGCAGGGAGCCAAGTGTGCCTCCACCGGACTCCAGCGAAATGTACAGATCTTTCGCATTGGGCGTAACAACTTCAAACCAGTAAGTTGAAGCGCCAAAACTTTTGTAGAATTCCTTCCACCGGCCCCAGTACAAATCGTGATTCCCGGCTGTTACAAAAAGTTTGCGTGTTCCATTCTCAATAATGGGAGAAGTATGTGAGATAAACTCCGTAAATGGCTTGTCTCCATCCACGAGGTCTCCCAGGCAGATAACGACTGGAGCGGCGCCATTGATCTGGAAGGACTCGCTCACAAACCGGTCCAGATTCTTTGTCTCACCCACGAGATGACTGTCTGAAAAGACGAAAACCACATATCGGTCGGAAAATGTCCGTATCGTCTGATAGCCGTGCAAGGCATTGTACTCCATTGACTGCCGGAACCGTTCATCAACGTTCTCCCCGGCAGGTGCAAACATTCCGGTAAAATAATATTTTTCACAGGAAGCAAGACATATGGAAACGGTAAGTATGGTCAAGAATCTTTTCATAGCGTTCAGAATTTATAGCTGACCCCCATTCTGGTGTCAATCCCGTAAAAAGAGGCTATCTGTTGGAACGTACCGGTCGGCTTGATTCTGACACAGGCAAGCAGACTGAATTTGTCATTCAGATCGTAATGTCCGTTTATAAAGAACATCGGCTGCCACATACGTTCATATTCGTATTCGTCGTAGTTGGAGATTCCGCCACCCACATTCCATCTGCATTCCAGAGGTCTGACGCGGAACGCCACGCGATATACCAGATTCAGAGGGGTCTCCCAGATGGAAGAGTTCTCCGCCATCCCTCCGGCGCCGAACATTCCCTTACAGGACAGACCTGCCTGAACGCTGACATAATTCATCCTGTAGCCGGCACTTGCCGCAAACACCAATTCTGAAGCGTCGAATTTGTAGAGGTTTCTGAAATTGGCAGTCCCGTCAATGAAAATTTCCCCCACCGGCAATTTGAATTTCGGCCTTGCGGTGATGGAAGACGAGAATACCCCGGCAGTGAGTATTTCGGCATTGGCCGTCATCTCGAAATGCTCCGCCATGGGGAAGAAACCGCGGACATCAAAACCTCCGTAATTCTTCCAGGAGGTATTGTAGCCATAATTAGCGTATGCGGAAATGCCGTATCTGTCGTTACCGTAGGTTTGAGCATTCAGCGCAACGCCAGCCAGCAGAAAAAAAACGAGGATAAATACTTTTGTCTTCATTGATTCCCGGGGATTCGACCCACATATTTCTTTCAGAGGCAAAAATACAAAAAAAAGGCGTTATTCAACGCCCTTTTTCCCAGTCGGGATGATCTGACTCGAACAGACGACCCCCACGTCCCTAACGTGGTGCGCTAACCAACTGCGCCACATCCCGAATCGGACCGCAAAGAAAGCAATAAATTTTCTATTTATGAAATAAAAATGAAAAAAAATATCATAAAAAGCTGTTTAATGTAAATTTGAACACTATCTTTGCAACATTCGCAAATGACGGGACATACAGAAAAGATTCATAGGTGAGCACGTTAAAATAATTTGAATGGAAAAAATCGTTGAAATAGTCAATAATATTGTCTGGAGCCCCGCTCTGATAGTCCTTCTTATTTTCGCCGGTCTCTATTTCACTGTACGCACGCGCTGCGTCCAGATTCGCAGGCTTCCGACGATGGTCCGACTCCTGTTCAAAGACGGAAGGAAAAATAGTGGAGATAAATCATTGTCTTCATTTCAGGCATTCTGGATGGCTCTTTCCGGACGCGTCGGGACCGGCAACATAGTGGGCGTAGCAACTGCAATAGCACTTGGCGGTCCCGGGGCTGTGTTCTGGATGTGGATGATAGCCTTTCTGGGCGCATCCACCGCTTTTACCGAATCGACACTTGCCAGCAAATACAGATTCACTCATAACGGGACTTTGCGCGGTGGCCCGGCAGAATATATTTCCAAAGGCCTTCACTCGCCCTTTCTGGGTTCAGTCTTTGCCATACTGACCATACTGGGGTACGGCATGTTCTGCATTCTTGTCCATTCCAACAGCATTTCAGGAGCATTCAGCAACGCATTCCATATCCCTGCCCCCGTCTCAGGAATTGTCATTGCAACACTCCTCGGACTTGTCATCATAGGGGGTATGTCCAGAATCGCAAAAGTAGCGGCTTTTGTAACCCCGCTTATGGCCGTGATTTATATTCTGATGTCAATTGTTATCATATTCATCAACATTGACTCTATCCCTCATGTTTTCGGTCTTATATTCAGCAGCGCATTCGGAATAAGTCCGGTTTTCAGCGGCATATTGGGCAGTACCATTGCTATGGGAGTGAAGCGGGGACTGTTTTCGAACGAGGCCGGGGAAGGCGGCGGAGCCATCGTCTCAGGCTCAGCGAATGTCGATCACCCTGCAAAGCAAGGGCTTGTACAGGCATTCTCCGTCTATGTCGATACTCTGCTTGTCTGCACGGCAACTGCACTGATGATATTGAGTACTGACTGCTACAATGTTTTTGACCCCTCCGGAAACATTATTGTGGAAAATGCTCCGGAACTTGGCCGCAATTATGTGGCATTCACTCAAAGTGCAGTGGATTCTGTGTTCAACGGTATGGGGGGCTCATTCGTGGCAGTGGCTCTTGCGTTTTTTGCATTCACCACAATAATGGCATATTATGTCTATTCCGAGTCCAGCTTTACGTTCCTGTTCAGACAGAGCGGGAAGATGGGGGAGAAAAAAGAGAAAACAATCCTGAGACTCTATCAGTTGATAATGGTGGCACTGGTCTTCGCCGGATCAATGATATCCTCCGATACAGTCTGGAAGATAGGGGACATAGGCATTGGCATTACCGCCTGGATAAACGTGATAGTCCTGCTGATTCTCTTCCCCGAAGCGCTGGCCCTGCTCAAGGATCTCGAAAGCAAGCAGTAACGGAAGCCCGATTTCCGTCGCAATCATTGCGAATACAAAATTAAAAAAAGAGTCCCCTCATCAAGATTTTTGTAACTTTGGGGAAAACTGAGCACGGAATGAAAACGAAATATCTCCTGGCAGCAGCTGCCGTTGCAGTCGCATCTCTCTTCGTTCTGCTGACAAAACCGGCGATTGAGCCGACGGCACTGACCTGTGAACATGCCGTCAACCCCTTCACTATCGATGAGGCGGCCCCCAGGCTCAGCTGGATAAACCTCTCGTCACGGAACGGTGAGTTCCAAACCGCCTACAGAATAAGGGTGGCCTCGACAAGGAAGGGCCTTTTCAAGGCTGACCTGTGGGACAGCGGCAAAATCAAATCGGACCAATCCACGCTTGTCAGATATGCAGGAAAGGCTCTGGAGTCGATGCAAGAGTGCTGGTGGCAGGTCTGCACTTGGGACTCCCGCGGCCGGCGTTCCCTCTGGAGCGAGCCCGCCTTCTGGGGAGCGGGCATTCTTGACGCAAATCTCTGGAAAGCGGAGTGGATAGGAGCCCCCTGGCAGGGAGAGGAAGGGCGGGATCAGATTGAAGGCGCGCCGCACTCCCCCGCCCCCCTGCTCAGGAAATCAGTGACAATAGAGAAAGCTGTGGCTTCGGCCAAGGCGTATGTGACAGGTCTGGGATTTTTCCAGTTCTATGTCAACGGGGAAAGGGTCTCCGATGCGGAGCTGACCCCCAATGAAACCTCATATACTTATCGGGAAGGGCTCCAGAACCATATGCTCGGACTTGACGGAAGCAAGTTCCGGGGATACAGGGTGCAGTATTACGGCTATGACGTGACGGACCGGCTCCGTCAGGGTGAAAACGTCTTCGGAGCAATCCTGGGATGCGGATTTTTCGATACAAACAGCGGCTGGGTGCATTCCTACGGGTCTCCGCGGTTTTTCGGCCAGATATTCATACAATACGAAGACGGCTCATCCGAAGTGGTGACGAGCGACACGACCTGGCTTGCCCACAAAGGTCCCGTCACGGCCAATGGAATGTATGACGGCGAAACTTACGACGCCCGGCTCGAAGTGGACGGATGGTGCAGTCCGGGGACGGCCCTTGACAACGGATGGCTCCCCACCGCTCCGAAAAAAGCTCCGGACGGGAAACTCTGCGCGCACCACTACACCTCGGACCGCATAATGGAGAGAGTCAGCCCCAAAACAATCAGAGTATTGGAAGACGGCTCGCTGGAGGTTGATTTCGGGGATTATCTGACGGGATGGGTGCGTCTTGACAATCTGAACGGAAACGCCGGCGACTCAATCAAGATAGAGTATCTCTGTGAATCCCCCGGCAACGGAGAAAACATATATGTCCTGAAAGGGAACGGCGCCGAGTCATACGCCGCGAGATTCACCTGGTTCTGCTTCGACAAGGTCAGGATTTCAAGCAATTCCGGCAATCCGGCTCCGGGCGACATCACGGCGGAGGCGGTATATGCCGACCTTGAGACTACAGGCCACTTCGCCTGTTCGAATGAACTTTTCAACCGCATCAATCATATCTGGTGGAGAAGCCAGACCGACAATATGCACCTCGGCGTTCCGACAGACTGCCCCCACAGGGAGAAAGGTCCCTACACCGGAGACGGGGAGGTTGCCTGCGTGACGGTGATGCATAATTTCGACGCCGCATCATTCTACACCAAATGGATGAGGGACATCTCGGACTGTCAGGATGTCGAAACCGGTTACGTAACCAACGGAGCCCCCTGGCATCCCGGGTGCGGAGGCGGTGTCGGATGGGGAGCCGCGATGAACGTCATCCCCTGGGAATTCTATCTCCACTACGGTGACAGAGACATTTTGGAAGAGCATTATCACGCTATGACCGAGCATATCCGCAATATGCGCGGCTGGATGCTTGAGGACGGGACGATGCATCAGAAGATGCACGACCCGAAAGACCCGATATATTTCTTCAACCTGGGTGACTGGTTGCCGCCATACGAACTTCCGGATGACG
>JAZLIS010000049.1:0-4455 GCA_045617505.1 Bacteroidales bacterium
TGTTGCGTATGAACCGGCGTCAGAGACATATAAGTGCCCGGTATACGGGTTCTGATAGACGCAGTAAGGCGATTGCATCGAGAGTATCTTATCTATCACAGAATAATTCTCCGTTCCGTCCGGAAGGCAATAGCAATCTTCAATCGAGCAGTCTTCAGGATTCAGTGTGTAGACGAAAAATTCCGTTTCATAAGTCTCATACGAAAAAGAAGAACCGACAACAAAGAACTTGTCACCAATGATTGGTGTGTTATAGGTGGCAGGAACATCAAGGACTCTATAGTTCAAATCGGCGCAGTCAAAAACAACTGTGGCGGGAGCTTCCGAAGAATAGTTGCCTGCTGAATTTATGCAGAGCCATTTCCCGCTTTGCGACATCTCTCCATAAAGGTTGGATACGAAACTCCCGTCTTCCCGAACAATTTCCACATTCTTTATCAATTTCATAGAAGAAGCATCGATGACAGAAACCGTATGCTCGTAATCGTGTGACTCGGAATAAGCATAACCGCCGGTATTTGCTACGAAGAGCTTGCCATCGTACCACGCTATGCCTTCCGGTTCATAACCCACCTCGCAGGTTGCAACAACCCGATATGTCGAAATGTCAATTTTGGCTACATACCCTTTGGTATATGTTTCTCCAAGAGCAGTCTCATGGGCATAAGATGTCACATACAGATATTTTGAAGCACCATCTTTGCAAAGCGAACGGCAGTTCGGAACATTCTCCGTCCTGGCGACTTCGCTGCCGTCAGGGCGGATGTACCTTATTATGTTTGACCAGTTGATGGAAATAGCTATCAGGCCATCATTCAGCTGGATGATGTCTTGAGGCGTATCCCCAAGTTTATAGCCGTTTATCTTCTGGAACCATTTGTTCGTAATCTGTCCGTTCTGTATGAGGGACAACTGGCCGTTGTCCGACTGCCAGTTGCCCTCATTGAGCACAATCACATTTTCTTGAACTATGGGGGTAGGTTCGGGTTCAGGCCCGATTGGTGACGGATCCTCCTTTGAACAGGAAATTATCAAAGCAAGCGACCAGATGGAAAACAGCAGAGAGTATCTTTTCATAATCTACCTTTTATCAACAGGTGTATATGACCAGTAGAGCAATCCTGAAGCCGGCTGCTGAGGGTCTTTGCTTCGTGGAATATTTTCAATATCGGGAGTGACCGTGGTGTCAGGATAAACCTTTTCTCCCAAAAGGTGGAGATCTTCGATGCCGCAGAATTCCGTGGAAATTTCTCCGACCCAACCGGACTGCTTATGAACGCCTGACTGCACCTTTATGAAGTCGATGTGGTCAAGGTTGACTGAATTACCGTTCTCATCCACGGCCCAGGATATGTCTATTGTCGAAAGAGGGTCGGCATTTGGATAGTTGTCGCAGAATCCATACGCTCCGGTTCCGAAGCCTTTGCCGTCCAGAGGGAATCCCCACCATTTTGAATCCTGCACATAATTGCTTCCGCTCCCGGAGGTGTCGAATGAGTTGACAGGAAGATATTCACCCGTAATGGTTATGCTTTCTCCCGCATATTCCGGCCAGTATGACTGAGCGTGATAGGAGTTTTTGCATTCATATCCGTTGTGGCCGAGGTTGTCCTCCCAGTAGATGTAGTTGTCGAATGCTTCAAGTGTTTTAGTGTAGTTGTACACGACCGGGAATGATTCATATTTCGACGGAATATCACTTTCCGATTCAACTGTTGCTGAAACCGTATTGGCCATTACCAGCTTCATCAGAGTCTTGGTGCTTCCGGTTCCCTCCTTGTAGATATTGTCGTTGTACAGATACCATTTGTCAACGGAGGGGTCCTTTGATTCGATTTCCTTTCCGTTCTTTTTGAAAATCGTAGCAACTACAGAGGTGGTTTTTGTGGCATAATCCCCTTTCCATGCAAAGAATTTATATTGGGTCCGGACCTCGGCTTCAGGTTTGTAATATGTTATCGTATAGTCGTGTATCGAATAGTCATACATCGAATGCTTGATAAGATACCATTTCGCGGGCTTGCCGTAGGCATCTTTCTGCGCCACATAATAGACGCCTGGTTCGGAAGATCCGGCAAAGCCGTTGCCATAACCACGGAAATCGGCGCCATCAAGATTGAGGACAGGATGGTCGAATCCTACGGTGACGGAACCGCCCCAGCCACCAAGATGTATATAGTTATCTGTTGAGCCTGCAATCACATTGGCAATTGCCTCAATGGCTGATTCCTTGGTTTCAAGGCCGGCCGGAAGGGTATTGATGAACTGCCCGGGTGCCAGATCAACGTCGAGGACGGTAGAGACGTATGGTGAGCAGAACGAGCCGGTCTGCAGCGTTGCCGAATAATCCATAGAGCGCTTCAGTTCGAACGGGCCATTGAGCTGAAGCATCGCGTATCCCGCATCCGTGGTTTCAATTCTTATGACGAACGAGTCGTATGTTCCCACCGGTACAGTAAAATGCATCATAGGGGCATCGGCGAGGGAAACGCCATCACATTCGATTGTGACATCGGTGCCTCCTTCGTCAATTGCGAGCTGATCGGAGCCGAAAGCGACCTTTGCCTTACCGCATACAGGCTTGTCGGCAGAGAGGATAACCTTTTTGATCTGACGCGTCTTGTCGGCTTCATCGGCTTGGAGTTTGACGGAAATAAGCGCGCAGAGGTTGCGGAAGCCCATTCCGTCCGTAGAACCTTGACCGGACATCGGGAACTGACCCGGAGTGATGTTGCCGGCAGTATATTCAATGGTTGAAGGGAGGGTGACAGTGAATGCGCCATCAGCGGTTGAAGTCACCGCCGAAGCGGGATAGTATGCGTAGAAAGAATTTCCGACTGGGGTCTGGTCTGATGTGAACTGTGAAGTTCCGCCTATCCGGTTGAAGGTGATCAGCGATGCTCCGTCATAGAGCGCAAAACTGTCATCGGTCGACCATTCCATTGCAAATCTGCCGTCTGCTTCAGAAATCTGAGTTTTGGTAGCATTGTCTTCGATGGCAGCTTCGATTGTAAAAGATGCCATCTCTTTCGGAACCTGTACCTGTTCCTTTGCGCAGGATACTGCACCGAGTACCACAAGCGCCATAATGATAGTCTTTTTCATCATCTTACCAGTTTGAATTGAGGTCGTCGATAGGTTTCTCCGTGAATGTACCTGATTGGCAGAGTATTTCCGATGTAAAAATGGGATAAACCTCCATCTTAGGAGGATTGTAAGTTTGTTTCATCATATTTTGAAAAGTATTGTAAATTGAAATCTTCGTCCTGGCATAGGCCATCGTTGCACCATCTCATAACGGATGTCAAAAATGTCCTGGCATTCTGCCGAGAAGGTGAACCGCTTCCATTCATATTGGATTTTGGCATCTGTGCAATTATATGGAGGCAGCACGTCATCAGGGTCAGCATAGGTCCAGAAGCGGCTGCTGCAAAAAAGATGGGAGATACTCGCTGAAAAGCACTTGTATGCATAATTAGCTATAGCTGAAAATGACCATTCTGGAGAATAGAGCAAAATGTGATTGTATGTATTTTGATCTGCCGGATCGCTGAGATCGCGCACATCCTGCCAAGTCCCGGTTATGAAAAATGAAAAGTTTTTGATGCTTGTTCTGACGGAACCATCCACGCCGAAAGTGCGTACGAAACCACGATTCATCATCTTCCAATTGTAGGAACCTCCTTGCGGGATACAGACTATCTTGTCCGTGGCAGTATTATAATAGCCATCGACCTGAAGGTCTATATTGTCATTCTGCCAACTTATTCCCACATCCGCCTGGCTGGTCCGTTCCGGTTTCAAATCTCTCTTGCCGACATGGGTATAATAAAGGTCATTCAGTGTCGGTGCGCGGAATACGCTTTTATAGAACGCCCTCATCGTGAGCCTGTCCTTCTTGTAGGAGAGATGTACATTAGGAGTAAGCCTGGACAGAAATCCGGCCACAGGCATCGTAGAGTGATCCCGGATGCCCGTATATAGAAGGGATGCGGAGATGCTGAGAGCCCTCCATCGCCAGGAGGCACTGGCAGATGTCTTGAAATCGGTACGGAGCACATAAGCCAGTCCGTAGACATCGCAGTTCAAGTCCGACAAACGGAAATCCGGTGATAATGAAACGGACAGAGTATTCCATTGATATGACCAGGCCGCGCCGAAATACAAATCCTGCTGACGGTAGCGGTTGTTGTAGTGGACGAACATATTTTCAGAAAAATCCGAATTTGCATGCAGGAAATCGTAGGCATACCTTCCATTAAGGCGGAGTGAATGGTCCCCCCATCTGTTTTTATAGGAAAGTTGAGCAAAGGTATTTATGTCCTTTTCGCGTCCTACATCTCCGAATTTGTCGGAAAGTCGTTGCACCACACCCCCCGGGAGACCACGCTCTGAATCATAAAAGTACAGGTGTGCGGTCAGATGGTCAGTGAACCATCCCATTTCTGTTCTGAA
>JAZLIS010000050.1:0-4868 GCA_045617505.1 Bacteroidales bacterium
GCAATTGCCAGTACGGCGAAAAAAGTCTTCCTCATGTTAGTTACAATAATTTGGGCAAAATTACACAATTATCCGGAGAATACTATCCAAAAACGTATGTTTCTGGTAAGGAATGCAAAAACATACGTTGTGGGAGGAATCCTCAACAGGAATTTTGGGATACATCAATTTACAGAAAATTTTCTTCGTAAAGTGATCTGAGTGTTGAATGTCAGACCGACTTGAGGGCCAAGACACACATAAAAGCATGTACACGCTGTCTCATCTGGGCAGCGTGTATTTCAATACACTAGCGATAACTGAAACAACGCGCCTACGATTGTAACTTATCGGGGCACAGTGACTCGCCCAAAAAGATATAATTATTTGGAAAAGTTTGGTAATCTGTGGGAGAAGAGGTAGTTTTGCCTGAAAATCAGGCAATACGATTTTTATAAATTTCCGGTTCTATGAAGATGAAAACATTTAACTTCTCGGGGATTTCGTCCATATTGCTGGCAACATCAGCGATGCTTTTCTTTTTTACGGGCTGTTCCAAGGAAAATCCTGAAATTGAAAAGCCTGTTGAGATTGACTATACGGAATTGACGGAAAAGGCAATTGAAGAGTTCATGGATTTCGCGAAGGTTCCCCGTCCGGCTTATCATTTGGATGCTCCAAGAGCCTATCTGAGAGATTATGCCCAGAGGCACGGATGGGATTGGCGGCGCGACGAATATGGTAACTGCTGGTTTGACGTCCCGGCCACAAAAGGAATGGAATCTGCACCGAAAATTATCCTTCAGGGACATATGGATATGGTCTGTGCTGTAGCCGAAGGTGAGAGCCTCGATGTGCTGAAAGACGTGGGCACTCCCGTACGGGACGGTGACCGTTTGTATGGCAGACATATGAATCTGGGCATCGATGACGGCATCGGCATCGGTTCGATACTTGCTCTTGTCACATCGGAAATCTCTCACGGGCCGCTGCGCTGTCTTTTCACCGCCGATGAAGAAGTGGGACTTTTCGGCGCCCGCGATCTTTCTGCGCAGACACTGGATGCCGGATATCTGGTTTGCCTTGACGGTGAGGTGGAGGCCAATATGTATATGGGATGTGCCGGCAGTTACCATTTCAACGTCAGCAAAGAGTTGGAAACGGCAGACGAAACAGAAGGATTGGTTAAAATGATTGTGAGGATTGGTGGTCTGAAGGGAGGACACAGCGGAAATGACATCAATAAGCATCGCCTCAGCGGATTCACTGTCATCAGAAATCTTATGAAAGATGCGTTATCTGCCTATGACGTAAACCTGATAAGTATAGATGGCGGCAGTGTGGAAAACGCCATAATGTCCTCAGTGGAAATCGTTTTCGCCATTAAAGAGTCAGATTCCTATAAGGTGTTATCTGAGATAGAGCAGGTACTGACGACTCTGGCCAAAGAATTCCCGGAAGAAACCATCAAAAAGGAAATCAAGCGGGAAGCGGTATCCTCCGGTGATTGCCTCTATGCCCCGGCAGCCAACAGCCCTCTTGTCAAAATGATGGATGCGCTGATACAGGGCGTCGTGGAAGAGACCCCGGAAGGGCACGTCACCAAATCAAACAACATAGGTGTGGTTCAATTTGCCCAAGGGAAAATCACTTTGCGCGCTATGATACGTTCCGACTATCAGGACTGGTTGGACTCGGAGATGGAACGTATCGGGAATAAAGCCCCGGAATTCGGTTTCACCCATTCGATAACAAACAATATACCTTCCTGGAGAAATACTGATAACAATCTGCAGATAATGATTGAGAAGAAATACGGAGAATTGCTGGGTGTGAATATTAACAGATATTATACTCAGGGCGGTGTCGAACCTGCCTGGTTCTGCCGTATCAATCCCGATATGGGCATAGTTTGCTACGGCCCTAAGATAGAGAATGCGCATACCATCAGTGAAACATTGTATATCCATACTCTCACCCCCGTATTGCAGTCTCTTGGCTACGCATTACAGCACGCAGGAGAGTTGCGGTGACAACTTGAACATCACAATATTGATTTTCATAAATGAAGCGGACGGTATATATACAACTCATCATATTTCTCGCCCTGTTGCTGCAAATTCTTTCCGGGTGCGACAAGGAGATTCAGCCCGGCACAACACTGGAGGATGTAATCACGGACACTGTCGAAAACGTGGATGCCATATCAGACTATGGAGACGTCCAGCTCAACATCAGGACCGGACAACTTCTACAGGCAGGATATTCCTATGCCGACATTCTTGATGTCAGTCTGAACGGAGCAAGATACAATATTCCGCTGGTCAGATCCTTCAAGCAGATTGAAACCGGATGTGCAGCAGTTGTGGCACAGGATGACGGAAGCGTTTCATTTGCAATGCTGCTTGATTATTTCGCTGAGAAATACGGTATAGCCAACAGCAGCAACGACGGGGACGGTCAAACAGTGTGGACCCCGGCAAGCGACAGGACATTTCCTGTTTCGGTATCCATTTCAATGAACCAACACGGCGGATATGCCGATATGTACGAAATATTGGACCGCCCGTTTGAGACCATATATGAGAACAGCAATAAAACCAAGGAGGAATTCTGCAATTTCAGAGAAATAAAGACACGGAACATAGCCGCCGGGGTCTTGTACAGAGGGGCATCTCCAATTGACAACCATTATGGAAGACGGGACCTGTGCAATGAGCTGCTTGCCCAATACGGTATCCGTACGGTCATCAATATGGGCGACACTCAAAGTGAGGCCGAGTCATTCGATAATTTCTTCAACTCCCACTACTCGAACCTGAATGTCGGATATTTCAAAATCACTAATCTGGATATCAGGAAGATCCATTCCGAACTCGCAGGAGCGTTCAGGCACATTACTGGCAACGAACCGCCTTATTACGTCCACTGTCAGGAAAGCATTGACCGTTCAGGCATCGTTGCAGCTCTTCTGGAGGGGATAATGGGTGCCGACGGCGAAGAAATCCTTGAGGATGATATGATCACTTATTGGAACTATTACGACATCAAGAAGGGCTCGCCTGAATACGAGCAATTGAGCAATCACGTTTTCAAGATGCTTTCCATACTGTACGGCACGGAAGTAACCATAGATGACGACATTCCCGGGATTTGCGCAGAAATACTGAAAGAGACAGGCCTCGACCAATCAGAAATAGCGGCATTGCGCTCAAGGTTGGGAGGAGCAAAAACTCACTGAGGCATACGAGACTGTCCCCAATCGTGGGACAATCAAAAATTTATAGAGAAATTTCTTCGTAAAGCCCAGCAGCTTTTTCGTGCTGCCGCTTGATTTCATCGGCCAGCCACTGCGGCTCCATCACCTGAATGAGCGGGCCACGAGAGAGCAGCGGGCTGAAAAAGTCAGCTGTCGGGCGTATCTGTATCTCGAAATCTGACCAGAATTCCGTAGTCTCAACCTCTTTCTGGGTGAAATGCAGCGGCAGGTCGCGCATATAGAAGACTTCCTGGTCGAATGCTCTGATGCGGATTGTCTGGAGCTCTTCTTCATCGTCACGGACTATGCCGTAGCATTCCTTGAACCAGGCAGCAGCGTCGAAGTCTTCGTCAAGTGTGAATTTGTCCGTGGTGAGACTTATGGACTTGATACGGTCAAATGCCAGGGTGATGTAGTGGCCGTGCTTGATTGACTTCACAAGGGCGTACCAGCGGCGTTTGAAGAGCTTGACGCAGTAGGGTTCCACTGTCATCTTTGAATCTTCTTCGGCTGCGTATTTATGATAGGCAACATCAATCCTGACGCTGCGTTTCATTGCCTCGATAAATTTGTGAAGATCTTCTCCGTCTGATGGTATCGGTTCAAGCAGGATTCTGTCGGCAACGGCTTTGCTTTCAGCCAGCACTGAATTGACCGACAGGGTGGAGAGCATCCAGTTCTGGATGGATTCTTCCGTCAGGACTTCTGAATTGCCAATATAATACTTGAACCCGTCTCTTTTGTCGCATTCGATGTCAATACCGAAAATGTCCTGAATGGCATCCTTGTGGCGGTTGAATGTGCTGCGGACCATCGGGAGTCCTTCTGACATATCTGTGTCCAGCCATTTGCGGTTGATATCTTCAAGTGTGATTTTACCGGCGAGGTTGATTGTGTTCACCAGCCAGATGTATTCCTTGAACAGGGCGTAAGACTTCATACTTTGAGAGTTTTGCTTGGTTGACCTCAAAGATACAAATAAATTGTCTCACTTAGTGGGACAATTTACTGAATCATGTAGTATGCGTGTCATTTACATCGAAAGCAGATATTCGATTATCCCTTCCACGTGCAAATCCACGATTGCCTGCTTGGCGGCGCGTGTCTGAAGCCAACGGCATTCCTGCTCATTGGTCATGAAGCCGTTCTCTGATAAGACAGCAGGGCATAGGGAGTGACGCAGGAGGTAGAATCCTTCTTCGAAATCCGGGTCTCCGTCGGAGTTGTCGGTGCGCATCTGCATATCGGGAAGGTATTTCTTTGCGGCTTCGAAGATGCAGGTTGCGAGGGCATCTGCGGCCGTCTTGCCTTTGGAAGTATAAATGCTCCATCCGTGCGGCTGCGTCCATTCTGAGCCGTTTCCGTAGGCATTGACGTGGATGCTGACAAGGATTGCATTCTGCTTGCCGTGGAGCATACACCAGCTGTTAACACGCCGGCAGCGCTCCTTGAGGGAGATATCGTCATCCTCGGGAACGAGGAGTTCGGCATCATAGCCTCTGTCCTGAAGGTCCAGGACTATTCGTCTTGCGATTTCGCGGTTGAAGAAGGCTTCACGGAGCTGCCCGTCCGGGGAACGTTTGCCGGCAGTGAATTGACCGTGGCCATTGTCGATGAAGATTTTCATTGT
>JAZLIS010000051.1:0-3865 GCA_045617505.1 Bacteroidales bacterium
CTCACTGCAATGCGCTGAACCGGTGGCGCTCAGCACCGACGAGGCCAAGCCGTTCATGATTTCCGTCCCAGCCGGCAGCTATGGGAAGCTGCAGATCACCATCCTCGCTGAGGGCGGCTCCTTCTGCAAGCTGACCAGCAAAAATCCTATCGTTGTCGAGCGCGCTCTTATAACCGATATCAATATCTCCAATCCAAATTTCAAGAACGACAACGCTGTAATCACCTATACAACGACAGGCACCACACAGATAAAGGCCTACAATGCCGGTGACGATGCAAGCAAATTCGGTGATGGCCTTACAGTTCTCAGCCATACTTATGATGCAGTGACCCAGACCGGCGTGATCACCCTCTCCGGAAAGGCTACCCGCTTCGGCTACCAGGCATTCTTCAACAAGACAAGCCTCAAGACCATCAGTTTCCCGGAAACAATCACATCAGTTGACGAGCAGGCATTCTACTTGTGCAAAAACCTGGAATCCTTCGACTTCTCACACATCACTGCTATCGGGGAGCGTGCCTTCCAGGGGGCGAAACTGTATGATCTCGTTATTCCTGAACATATTCAGTCCATCGGTAATATGGCCTTCAACGGTATTCAGTCCACCACCGTCGAGCTTAAAGGAGTACCAACCACCATGGGTCCGAACATATTTGATAGCTCCAGCCTCATCAGCGCGACCATCGACCGGAAAATTGCTGTCCCGACAGGTATGTTCAACAACTGTCGCTCTCTTACAGGTGTTACATTCATGGAGGGCGTGCTCTCGCTTGGTGATTATGTGTTCGAGAATTGCCGTGCCCTAGTCGGTCCCGTCACTCTTCCTGCCGGAACCAAGTCACTAGGTGCCAACCTCTTCCGCTACTGCTACGCACTTACCGGCGTAATCATTCCCGACTCGGTTGAAACCATAGGAGAGGGAGCATTCAACGAGTGTACGTCGATAGAAGAAATTACCATCCCGAATTCGGTTGTGACCATCGCCAACAATGCGTTTTACAAGTGCACTGCACTGAAGAAGCTTGACATCGGAACGGGAGTCACCTCGATAGGCTCCACCGTTCTCAGGTACTCGGACTCCGTCGAGAGCCTGACCATCAGGGCTCTGCAGGTGCCGACGCTTGCCGGAGTACTTAACAGCAACAAACTCATCAACGTCTACGTTCCCGCCAGCCTTGTCGACGCCTACAAGTCTGCCAAGAACTGGTCAACCTACGCTGACAATATCCAGGCAATAGAAGAATAACACAAAGGACGGCGAGTTGCTCTCAAAGGATCTACCTCCTGTTTAACGGCCCACAGTATATCTGAAGACATTTTACAATCATATTGAAATAACCGGCACTATGTGAATGATGCGGGTCTCCCCGCACCATTCAATCCTCGCCAAAAGTGATGTAGCGTTCGAAATGTGCTATGTGGCATATCTCGTCCTGCGTCAGCGCCACCCGGCTCTTGAAATATCGCGGCATTCTATACGAACAGGTCCTACATGGTAATAACCTTCGGGAATCTTCCGGAGAACTCGTTGCTCTTTAAGCCATAAGTTGTAATCAAAACGGAAATGATACTACCTTTAATGTGAGAATACACCCTGACTTTGTCAATTCTCTCCTCGATTTTCCTTGCGTAACCACCAGTAACTGAATACTCCCTGCGGCTGAACTTTATCTCGCAGACGTTTATCACCCTATCATCCCTGTCAATGATCAGGTCTATCTGCATTCCTGGATTCTCATTGTCTCCTTCCACGGACCAAGATGATTCCCTGGTCATGACACCGGAGATACCGAGTGAGCGCTTTATCTGGTCTATATGGCTGAATACCACTTCCTCGAATGCTAGTCCAAGCCAGTTGTTCATTGCCGATGAGTTGTAGTTGTTCTGCCAGTATGTTTTGTTCCCGACATTCTTCTTGACGTGGTGGAGATAGAAATAACAGAACAGATCCGATAGCCTGTATTTCTTTTCCGTTTCTCCGAAAGGGATATATGAAGAAATGAACCGACTCTTCTCAAGTGCTTGCAAAGAATCGGAGAACGTGCCGCCGGAGGATTGTTTCATCCCCTTTAAAATCTCATCCCTCGTCAGTCCGCAACGTTTGCTCCCGACCTGAGTCACTATCTCCTTCAGCATCTCCGGATTGGTGAACTGCGACTGGAACAGCTTGTCGAATTCATCCGCCAGGTTTCCCTCCTTGTCGAAGAGCAGCGCATCGATGTTCTGTGCCACGCTATAGTCTCTGCGCAACTGCGACAGATAGTACGGAATTCCGCCAAAGGCCATATAGCAGAGTATGATGTCGTAATTGTCAATGCAGAACCCTTCAGAGTCGAAGTATTCACGACACTCCTTCAATGTGAATGGCTTTACATATATCCTGGAGGTAGTCCTGTTATAGAATCCACCCTTATTGTCATGCATCTTATCGACAATCCAGGATGTCGCACTGCCGCAAACAATCAGCTTCACATGCTTTCTGGCCAGACACCAGTCGTTGCAGAAATGTTCGTAGGCCGACAGAAAGTTTGCCCTTGGAGTGTCCATCCACGGCAATTCGTCAATGAAAATCACCTGCTTGTTTCCGTTATATTTCCTGTCAAGCAACTCTTGAAGCAGGTGGAACGCTTCTGTCCATGATGTCGGGCAGGGAATGCCTGAATCCAACCCGTATGATTTCAGCGAATAAAAGAATTCCTGCAGTTGAATCTTCATCAGTCCGGTTTTCTTCCTTCCTATCGGAGACACAGCGGTATGCTTGAAGGCATAACTATTTGAAAAGAACTCGTTAACAAGGAAAGTTTTTCCGACACGTCTCCGCCCATACACAACAATAATCTCGGCTCTCTTACTGTCCAGAAATCTTTGCAGACTTGCTGACTCTTGTTTTCTTCCTATCATAGCTAATTTTATTTAGCCACAAATATATAAAATCCCTATCGTTTGGCCAAACAAAACAGCTTAATCTAGCCAAATATGGTAAATATTATCCCGGTTTGGCTATTTAAAGCCACTGTGGAATAAATTAGTTGCGAGCCCCTTCAATGACCAGATATGACTAAGCCGCCTACCCATGTAAGTTTTCAGGGGCGGTGGCAGACACATTATCATCTTTACCCGAGTCAGTAAGATTTGATTCAAAATTTATACAACCCGCAACTTATAAGTTGCAAGATTCGTTTCTTTTCCATACCTTTGTCTCGAAACAAATGAACGAATATGAAATTTGTACGAACTATACCCGGCTACAATCATTTATGGGCAGTCAAAGAAGAGGGGAAGGAAACGGATGAGCTCTCGCTCCTTTTCCGGCAATGGAGCAATTTCAACTACTTGCTCGATTTCTTCTTTGCTAATCTGGATGACTTGAAGAATTTCTTTAGAATCGAGAAAGTCAGTGATGCTATTCGAGACACAATGGAAGATGCTCGGGAACTGGAACGTCTTATTCTGGATTTTCCTTATACAGAAAAACTGGACGGATTGTTCCACCCGTTGAGCCTTGCAGACAACAGGGCTCATGAACTGACGCGTGAGAAAGCAAGGAATTTGGACCGGACACAGCATCCAAGCTGGCTTCGACTCTATGCCATCCGTATAGAGACGAACGTTTACATCGTAACAGGCGGCGCCATCAAACTTACAGCGACGATGCAGGAACGGGAACATACGCAAAAGGAACTCGATAAGTTGAATGCTTGCCGTGACTTCCTGAAACAAAACGGAGTATTTGATCAGGACAGTTTTGTAGATTTCTTTGAGGAGGAGTAATTATGAAACAGAAAACATTAGAATTTCTGGAGGCTCATCAGAGCGAGATGCCTTCAACCTTTACAGAAGATGCCAAATGGCGTCAGGAGAA
>JAZLIS010000052.1:0-2636 GCA_045617505.1 Bacteroidales bacterium
AAAGCCGCATACAGCAACCTTCCCGGAGAGATAGTCAGATCCGACTGGTCTGACGGCGATATCGACATAGAAGAAAGCTTCTTTATCCTCAGCCACACCCTATCACCGGCGGTACTCACCGAAAACCTCTTTATGGACACCCTGCAACAAAAAACCTTCCTCCTATCGGAAGAAGGCAAAGCAGCAATCGTGCAGCTCCACATCGACGGCATCTGCGAATACCTGCACCAACGAGCTACCGGTGCTCATTAATCACCTTTACACAGTATTCCATCCCTTTCAATTCACCACGAATCCCGGCCCTCTCCTCCGGAGTGCCATCCTCATCGATCAGCTTCTTCTCCATCCTCCGTATACGAGCCTTGATAGCCCGAATCATATTGTCAAAATACACATCCGCATTTATCTTGATTCCGTGAATAGGTTGGCCTCCGTGAACCAAAGCATCCAACTGGCTCCAGGCCGATTCGAAATTCTGGTACACCAGCTCAGGGTCATAGAACAGCTCCAGCAGAAGATGATACGCCTGCATGAACACCTCCGGCTCAATCTTTTTCAACTTATGAGTCCGACTGCGGAATCTCCCAGGACTCGAGTCCATGCACAAACATATATTTCTGAATGCAGGATCTATCTCTGTGAAAATGTAGAACAATTTCTTGCCTTGTATCGCGTATAGAGTAATATTATCGTATGTGTCATCTTCGTAAAATTCGGCGTCATCAAGGACTTCATCCTGCAGGCGCCTATAGTTCATTTTGTAGAAATCATCAAAAGACTGCTGGGTAATCTCTACGGCTCTCGAATATTTTGACTTTTTGGGGACGGATATCCGTTTATTAGTCTCGATACATACAGACAGTTGCGGACTATACTTGGGAGTGTCATTGCATTTCAATGAATAATCCTTGCACAAATACGTGACATACGTAGTGTCCGGGAAATTCATTGCTTTGAATCCTTTGAAAAATTCGGAAAAGAAAACCCCGGGGCTTTTTACAGGCGTATTTTCATCAAGAATATTTGCCATATATCATTGGTTGCATCCCATGGCAGGTACGCTCAAAATTTCAGAAAAATAGATGAGCCAACTAAGGATGAACAGATGTCTGAAGGATGCTGCATCAAACCAAGACGAGCATAAGATAGTCATATACACATAAAGCCCTATTATCAAGGAAAGGCTCGTAGAATCGGAGTCGAGGGCTTTTGAATGTGGAGTGTCTTCGAATACTCTTTGGGCGATAATTCTGGCAGCATCCTTCTCATCTTTAGGCATTGAAAGCCATCTTAACTTCCGGAATTCACTCAGCTCCGAAATTTTCATGAATTCAGCCAAAGAAGAATATTCCTCGTTCTTATATCCGGAAAACACAATCAAAGCATTTTCCATCATATCAGCATATCCGCTCACAATATGAGCGAATTCCGGAGCACAGGGAAACAGTGGGACAACATCATTGCACCACTCCACGAAGGCGTCGTCAATGTCTTCGAGATAAAGCTGCTGCAGCTGCTTGTCAAGGTCTGATTGCTTACTATACATAAAAAAAGAGTATGGGTCTCTCGCAGTCTAGTACTCTAGGTATCGCCAGACACCTTTCATCATTCAACAACGGTTTACCCACACTCAAAGTGCGGGCATCCGCTTGTTACAAGGAATGATGTATTCTTAAACTGGCGATTTTCGAGTACTCCCGGTAATAAGCTTATGCGCTTATGTATCTATTTCATGCAACTAATCTTGTCGCAGTGCAAATATAGCGATTCTTTTCGAAGTGTGTTAAAATTGTGCGCTTTGTGTTGATGTATGAACATCGCATCAGGAATATGTAGATAAGATATCAAGCGGTCAAGCCCTTCTTCCTACGCTAAAGCTCCGTCAGAAAGGCTTGGTTCCAGCCGCTCCGGCACGTCGCGCCTGCGCGACTTCCACTCCATTGAGTTCCGCCCGGCAGACATTCCCGTCTGGCTGAACGCCAGCCGTGAAAGACTGCTTCGGGCTTCACGGCCACTCCGCCTTCGGCTACGTTGGCCAAAGGCAAATAGGTGTCGGTCGTAAGTCCGTCGCAAGCGACGGCCATACCACCGACCTGGTCCATTAGCTCCAGGCGGGCAAGACTGTTGACATTCTCCGCTGCGCTGCGAAGTCCACAGACTTGCTTCCGCCTTCCGCACTGCCTCGGCTGCTTCGCAGCCTGCGGCTTTACCCGCCCTCCCGCCCTGCGGTGGGCCGACTACCGACTGCCGCCGGTCATCGTGCTGCCGTTGTGGATGTTGATTATATTGCTGGTGGTGATAGTGTTCTTTGTTGAAACCAATAGCGATACCAGCGCGTGTGTCGTTATCTACCTATTGCTGCTATTGGTATATATAGAGATTTGAGACAAAAGAACCTTCTCCCTATATGTAGTTGTCATAGTCCTATTGGGGGTTATGAGACTTTTTATTATTCCCGCCTTCGGCGAAATTTTGCGTCCTACCAGTGCGAAGGTCAGTGCAAGGCCTCCGTTGTCCACAGTCACTCCGGCCTGGACCGTTTGTGCTGCGCGTGGGGAGGCAGAAAAGAGGTCAGCTGCAGCATCTGCACCGATAAATCGGCACAGAAGCCTTGCTGGGTTTATCCGGCTCCTCTA
>JAZLIS010000053.1:0-4685 GCA_045617505.1 Bacteroidales bacterium
TCAGGACAGAAGGACAATAGAGGTCAATTACAGGAACAACGCCTTCAGGGCTGAGGCCAAGAGACTGCTGACCGGTGAGAGAGGCCTGTTCCACCGCAGCAACAGACCGATAGAGCCGGAAGCCGTCTTCGGAGACATCAAGTTCAACCACGGCTTCAGGCGTTTCCGTCTAAAATCGAACGAGAAGGTTAAAGTTGAGTTCGGCCTGGTCGCGCTGGCGCATAATCTCAGGAAATACATGGCACAAAGAGCCTGCAGAGCCGATAGAATGGGGCTGAGACGGGCTTCCTTTGCGCCCCAGAGAACAGGAACTCGTAATAGACTTTCAGTGGTGCTGATTATGGCATAGACGGTGCCGACTATTGAATCGGGTACAAATAAAGGAGCCGGCTAAAAATCGCTTTTTAGTCGGCCCCTTTTAAAAGTATCTTCTGACCTATTATCTCACGACAATAAGCTCGTACTCTCGTCTGCCGAGTCCTATCTTGCATCCGTGCTCTATACTGGATTTCCAGTCAGTGTCTGGATGCAGCAGGTGGAACTTGTCGTCATGGTCCGCACATTCGCCGTGATCATGGCAGTGTCCGTGTCCGGCCTTGTCCTGCAGCATGTTGCCAAGGCCTAAATCGTTTTCGGGATAAACGATTGTCGGCATGGAGTTCACCAGGTCGGCTGCGGCGCAGTCAAGGGCGACCGGATCGAACGAGGCCGCTATGCCGATGTCTGGTATGATGGCGGCGTCATTGTGATTCCAGCAGTCACACTCGGGTGAGATATTCATGATGAAGAGTATGTGGAAGGACGGCTTGTCCTTGACTACCGCCAGCGCGTACTCGGCGATCTTCTTGTTGAGGCGCTCGGATTTCTCGTATACGCCTGTGGTGGCGGCATCGAACTGACATACGGCTATGCACTGACCGCAGCCGACGCATTTGGTTGAGTCAATGACAGCTTTTCCGCCTGTGACGTGAATCGCATCATGCGCGCAGCTGCGCTCGCACATGCGGCATCCGCGGCAGTTGCCGGCGTTTATCGCAGGCTCGGCGCCGGAGTGGAGTTCCAGTTTGCCTCCCACGCTGGCGCTTCCCATTCCGAGATTCTTGAGTACTCCGCCGAAACCAGTCTGCTCATGTCCCTTGAAATGGCTCATCGAGATTATGATGTCCGCGTCTGCTATGGCCGTTCCAATCTTCGGTGCCTTGCAGTATTCCCCGTTGAGCGGAATCTCACGGTAGTCGGTTCCCTTTATTCCGTCCGCGATGAAGATAGGACACCGAGCTGAGATGGGGTTGTATCCGTTCTCCATAGCACTCTCGTAATGGTCCAGACCATTTGATCTGCGTCCAGAGTATAGGGTGTTGCTGTCTGTGAGGAACGGTTTGGCCCCAAGAGCGCGCAGATAGTCGGCCATTCTTGCGGCGAAGTTGGGTCTCAGATACGCCAGGTTTCCGGGCTCGCCGAAATGGATCTTTATGGCTGTAAACTTGCTCTCGAAGTCTATGCTCTCAATGCCGGCTTTCTTGACAAGATTAATCATCTTGTCCGTCAGGCACCTGCCGGGTGCGGTGCGGAGATTGGTGAAGTATACTTTAGATTTTTCCATCGTATGGCTTGTTGGTTTTCTTCTCGCAGGGGCTATTTTTCAAATAAATGACTAAGCAATGTTATACCTAAAGTCGTTTTTGTAGGATATGGTTGCGATCATCAGTCTATCGAACAGTTTGTCGCCAAAGTACCTTCTGTTGAACTTATAGCAGAACTCGTTAAGGTAGTTCTGAAGATATTCAGAGGTGACATTATGGTGGACATCCAGTATTAGCCTCTTGGCATTACTGATTGCGATGTGCACCCATGGAAGAATCTTTCCTACCTGTTTAGGTTCGATGACTTGATGAGTGTGCTCCTTCACAAGTGACTTAATGTTTGTATATGATTTTGAATCGTCTGTGGTTATGGTTGAATCCGGATTCACATACATCTTGACCTTGCCGTCGATGGTTTCAGACTTGAGATCATCAATGACAAGCATCTTGATGTGTTTGACCTTGGTAGGCTTGTCTGACTTCTTCTCAGGAGCGCCCTCCTCTGTTTCCGCAAGAACCAGGACCTTGGTCTTCTTCTGGCTGCCACGTCCACGCTTGAGAGGTTTATCCTTCTCTGTGTCAGGGATCTCGGTAGAGAAGAATCCCTCATCCAACTCAACCATTCCGCATATCTCGTACATGGCATCACGTTTACCCATAGCATTACGTACCTTATGAAGCATCGCCCAGATTGGCATATAATTCTTGTGGCCGAGCTGACGCTGAAGCTCGCAGGCGGAGAAACTCTTCTTCGTCGAGGTCACCAGGTGGATCGTGATGAACCAGTAGCGCAGGGGCAGCTGGCTTCCGTGCATCATTGTGTTAGCCTTCAAGCTCTGCCTGTAATGGCAATGCTTGCACTCAAAGCACTTCTTGTCACCCTTCCAGTAATGTTCTGTGCATCCGCAGTGAGGGCAGACGATACCCTGCTCCTCACGGTACTCCTTCAACTTGAGCTCGCAGCTCTGCTCATCGGGGAACTCCCGCATATAGTCAATAAGTCTCATATCCCTATAGTTTATAGGAACAAAGATATCGACCATATGTGCCAAACTGAAGCACAAGCTCATAGTTAGGTAAAGTATTAATTAGTCATTTTCAAATATACAAATAATCCCTGTCTATTCCTTGGCCCTGCTGGTACTTACTATCCAGACTCCGAGAAAAACGAGAGCGGCGGCCGTGATCTTCTGCCATGTCAGATGGTCCATGCCCAGATATATGCTCAGTGCGGCGGCTATGATCGGCTGCACGTAGGAGTAGATGCTGACCAAAGTCGGCCTTATCCTTTTCTGACCGAAAGGTATCAGAATGTAGGCCACGAAGGTCGCGAAAACGATGACATAGAGTATCTGCAATATGATCTGGGAATCCATTCCGACATTCCTGAGCTCTGCCAGCTCCTTCAGATCGAAAGGAACGGATACTGCCGCCGAGAACAGGAACATCCACTTCATGAACTCTATGGTGTCGTATTTGGAAATGAGCGGTCGGAACAGTCCCAGATACAGGGCGAACGACAGACAGTTGCAGGCCATGAGCGCGACTCCGGCCGGAGTTGTCTGCTGCGCTCCCGCAGTTATGCTCACAGAGTTGAATATCAGAAGCAGCGCGCCGGCCAGGGATGTTGCTACCCCGATTACCTTTCTGAAGGTGATCGGCTCCTTCAGGTACGCTGCCGCGATGAACATGGTCATAATAGGAGCCATGGATGCCAGAATCGAGGCGTCCATAGGGGTGGTTTGCGTTATGGCCTTCAGAAATGATACCTGCGTGAGGTAGAGACCAAGCATCGATGCTATGAACACCTTCCACAGATCCCTCGGCTCTATGTGCTTCCTCGGTCTTGCAAGCGACACAGCCCATAGCAGGACGGTCGCCCCCAGAGCTCTGAGACAGAAGAATCCCAGAGGCGATATGACTCCTGCATTGGATACGTTCTTGCAGGCTATCAGGTTGAATCCGAAAATAAGATATGCCCCGAAGCATGCCAGATGCCCGGCCAGCTGTCCTGATCCCCTTCCTGCCATTGCGCCAATAATCAAAGGTGATTTGTAAGGCAAAAATATCCTTTTGACCGATACCGCATCTGAAAGTGAGGGATAAAATAAAATGATTATCCGCAATTTTCCAAGACCTTATTTTGAGCCTCAGGACTGTACATCCTGTGTAGGAAAGAAGGCCTATTGGTTACGGATGCTATTATTAGTCTGTCAAATGTTCTTTCACCAAAGTATCTGCGGTTGAGCTTCCAACAGAACTCATCCAGATACAGTTGTAAGTATTCGTCTTTCACCCCATGATAAACCGCAAGAAGCATAGCTTTAGCCCTGGAAATGGAGACATGCACCCAAGGAAGCACTGTAGGAGCATCTTTGCCCTCCACGACTCTCTTGATGCTGTTGGGGAACACCTTCTCCAGCTTGTTGTGGGACTTCGAGTCATCCATATTAATCTCAGACTCCTTATCCACGACCTCCGACGCCGCATCACAGATTGTGTTGGATTGGAGATCCTGGATGACTTTCATCCTCACATATCCAAGCTTGCGGCTTTTGTCTCCACTCTTCGGCTTGTCCTCATCTCCAGGTTCTTCGGAGCCTACCATAACGAGAACCTTAGCCTTCCTTTGACTTCCATTTCCTCTTTTAAGCGGTTGGGTCTTAGCGGACTGGTCGGAAGGCTCCACCGAGAAAAATCCCTCGTCAAGCTCTATGGCACCTGTGAGCTGATGCTTATCATCACGAAGTCCCATAACGCTGCGGAGCTTGTGGACCATCTCCCAGATAGGCTGATAGCGTTTGTGCCCAAGCTGTCTCTGAACTTCCGCAGCAGATATCTGGCCTTTTGTCATTGTCATGAAATGAATCACCTGAAACCAGGACATCAGAGGCATATTGCTGCTATGCATGACAGTGCCTGCTGTCAAAGTGGTCTGATGGCCGCACTTGCGGCAGATCCATTTCTTGCCCTTCTCGCTCCAATAATGTTTCTCACACTGGCAATGGGGGCAGACAATGCCTTCTTTCTCACGTTTGGACTTGAGATAGTTCTCGCAGTCCTCCTCACACTGAAATTGCTTATAAAAATCCAGAATCAACA
>JAZLIS010000054.1:0-13488 GCA_045617505.1 Bacteroidales bacterium
CGACTTGTAGCCTTTGCCGGAGATTCCATATAAGGAGTACCGGATGCATCACACGGAAGGTGGAGTTCTCCTTCCAGCAGATAGAAATTCTCCTCCGTGAAACAGCCGTCATATTCCCTGGCGACGTGATTGGGCACAAAATCGATGATGACCTTCATCCCGGCACGGTGGGTGCGTTCGACCAGGTCGCAGAACTCATCCATCCTCCTCTCCACGTCCACGGCCAGAGCCGGATCCACATCGAAATAGTTCCGAATCGCGTACGGCGAACCCGCCTCCCCTTTCACAAGGGAGGGATGACTCGGGGCAATCCCGGGGAAGGCGGTTCTGGTCGCGTGCGAAATCACGCCGGTAAACCATACCGCACCGACGGACATCTTTTTCAGGTGAGCGAGATACGTTTCGTCAATGTCATTGAACTTCCCGCTGCCGTTGATGTCGAAAGAGCCTCCGGGAATGCAGTCTCTGCTCCCGAAGGCCCTTACAAGCAACTGGTATATTACGAATTTGCCCTCTACCAATTCAGAATCCTGTTGAAATCATACTCCGCCGGATCGGGAACATAAGCTTTCGCAGCCTGATAATCCTCGGGAGTGATGTAATGACAGATGTTGTTGAAATAGTTGCGGGCGGTTCCGCCTTCGATGTTGACTCTGCGGGGCGGAATCTTCCCCTCCTCATTCTGAAGGTCGTGGAGGTAGAGAGGATGCGCGTTGCCGTCTGCATCCACATAAACCATACAGCCTGTCTCGCCTTTCCTGAACAATTCGTAAGCGCCCATTGCAAGTTCGGAGCAGTAAGTGAGGTCGAATGCGATGGGATCCTGGCAACGTACGTCATATCCGATTTCGATGGGACGTGTCTTGACCTTCATACCGAGTTTCTTGAATTCCTTCTCAAGAATGTCGTTGAAAAGGACAGCCTTGGATATCTTGCCCAATTCGGGGTGTCCGTGCTCGTCGTATGTCATATTTACTCCCGTGCCCTTCAGGTCTTCGGGGTCAAGGTCGTGGAACACGCCTTCGGCAACCACGACAGTTCCGTAAGGAATGCCGAGGATGGAGCGTTTCACAATCGCCGAAATCGTCAGTTTGATGATTTTGTCGATGGTTATCTTCGTCTTGTTGAACATTTCGGGGATAATCGTCATCGGGCAGTGAGTGGCCTCGCCTATTCCGAGGGCAAGGTGGCCTGCACTGCGGCCCATAGCCGAAATCAGAAGCCAGTTGCCGGAAGTGCGAGCATCCTCGTATGCCGTGCGGGCGATATGCGCGCCTTCATCCTTCGCGGAGTTGAATCCGAAAGTGGGAGCGTTTTGAGGAAGAGGAAGGTCGTTGTCGATTGTCTTGGGAACGTGGATATTGTGGATGGGATATTTCTTGCTTTCCAGGAATTTCGCAATCCTGTTGGCCGTGGATGCAGTATCATCCCCACCTACGGTGACAAGAAGCTTGATGTTGTTGTTCTGGAAGAGTTCGAGATTGAAATTCTCCTCGAAATCCTTGTCCGTAGGTTTGAAACGGCTCATCATCAGATAGGAGCCTCCTCTGTTGAAAATAGTGTCAGCCTTGAAGAAATCGAGTTCCTCATACTTGGGATTCTTGGAAAAAAGGCCTGAATAGCCACCGTGCAGACCAAGGACGCGATATCCTCCAGCAATAAAGGCTTTTGTCAGAGAGCCGACAACTGTGTTCATTCCGGGAGCCGGACCCCCGCCTGTCAAAATGATGATTGAATCTTTCATATTTGTATTAATTAAGGTTTTCTTCGGACTGTAAAAATACTAAATTTATAGAAAATTATAGTTAAATTTGCAGATTAAGATGGCTAAGATTTCCAAAATAGAAGCAAGGGAGAGAATCGGATTCCTGAGGGAAGAACTTGAGCGGCACAATCACAACTATTACGTCCTCAACAGCCCTACCATAAGCGATTTTGAATTCGACCTGCTTATGGCTGAACTTCAAGGTCTTGAGAAGATGTTTCCCGACCTTGCCGCCGGAGACTCCCCAACCTCCCACGTGGGCAGCGACCTCGAACAGCCGGCTCAGGGACAGGCCGCCCGTTTCCTTCAGGTCGCCCACAAATATCCGATGCTTTCTTTGGGGAACACCTACAGCATCGGAGAGATGGAGGATTTCAACAACCGTATTGCCAAAAGTGTCCCGTCCCCCTACAGTTTCAGCTGTGAGCTCAAATTCGACGGCACCGCCATCTGCCTGACCTACCGGAGAGGAAAGCTTCTGCGCGCCCTGACAAGAGGAGATGGGGCAAAAGGAGACGATGTCACCCGAAACGTGGTCAATATCCCGGCAATACCCCATCAATTGAAAGGGACTTGCTACCCGGAAGAGTTCGAAATAAGGGGCGAAATCTTTATGCCGTTCGAAGCCTTCGAGCGAAACAGCGCCGAGAGGATTGACAACGGTGACGAACCGTTCGCAAATCCCAGGAACGCCGCTTCCGGTTCACTCAAGCTCCAGAACCCTGAAGAGATGAAAACCAGAGGACTGGACTGCGTGCTTTACCATATTTTGGGGGCAGACCTTCCGTTCAGAAGCCATACTGAAGCCATCGCCGCCGCCGCATCCTGGGGACTCCCCGTCTCCAGATACAGCCGTAAAGTCTCCTCCATAAGCGAAGCTGTGGAATATATCCGATATTGGGATACGGAGAGGCACAACCTCCCCTTCGCAACGGACGGCATCGTGATAAAGGTGGATGAACTCGACTTGCAGAAGAGGCTGGGAATGACCGCAAAATCCCCCCGCTGGGCCACTGCATACAAATTCAAGCCGGAACAGGCTCTCACGCAACTCAGGAGCATCGATTATCAGGTGGGACGCACAGGTGCCATAACTCCCGTCGCCAACCTTGATCCGGTACCCCTTTCAGGCACAATAGTAAAACGGGCATCCCTTCACAACAAAGACCAGATGGACCTTCTTGGGATTCACACCGGAGACTATGTCTATGTGGAAAAGGGAGGTGAAATCATACCTAAAATCACTGCAGTGGAATTGAGCAAAAGACCCGTGGATGCTATTCCGGCCGCTTTCCCGGAAATATGTCCGGACTGCGGGACACCTCTGGTTCGTGACGAAAGCCAGGCGAAGCATTACTGCCCGAACATCAACACCTGCCCGACACAGATAAAGGGAAGGCTGATTCATTTCGCAAGCAGGAAGGCCATGGACATACGGGCCGGAGACGCGACAGTGGAGGCACTGTATGACAAAGGCTACCTGAGGGACCTGCCCGATTTCTACACTCTGACCAAGGAGCAGCTGATGACTCTGGAGGGCTGGCAGGACAAATCCAGCGCAAATCTGACGGAGAGCATCGGCAAAAGCCGTTCAGTCCCCTTCGAAAGAGTCCTCTACGCTTTGGGGATAAGACATATTGGCCAAGCCAATGCCGCAATGCTGGCATCTCATTTCGGAACTATGGAGAATCTTATGTCCGCCACCAAAGAGGATTTGCTCCAGATAGATGAAATAGGAGATGTGATGGCGGATTCCCTGCTCGCTTATTTTGCAAGTCAGGAAGGAAAGGCAACTGTCGAGGCTCTGCGCAGGGAAGGATTGCAGATGAGTGCCTCCGACGGGAAAGAACGCCTCTCCGACAGACTCTCCGGAAAAGTGGTGGTCGTTTCCGGGAACTTCTCAATTTCCAGAGAAGCGATGAAAGCGCTGATAGAAGCCCACGGAGGGAAGAATTCCGGTTCCGTCAGCGGAAAGACATCCTATCTGCTGGCAGGTGACAAAGCCGGCGCGGAGAAATTGAAAAAAGCCGAAAGCCTCGGCACAGCGGTGATTTCGGAAGAAGAATTATATAAATTGATTGAAGGCTGATGTTTACAGACGAAGACTATAAACTGATATACCGGGAAGCAGATGCCTTGAAGGAGGTGGCCCGTAAACGGTGCGCTGACGATGAGCAGTTTCAGCTTGTGCTGAAAGCTTTTGATTTCGCCAATGAAGCGCACAAGGATGTACGCCGTCGTTCCGGTGAACCCTATATCCTGCACCCGATTGCCGTGGCAAGGATAGTAGTGAGTGAGATAGGACTGGGTTGCAAGTCAATATGCGCCGCACTTCTTCACGACGTGGTGGAGGATACCGATTACACCGTGGAGGACATACAGCGTTTCTTCGGCGAGAAAATCGCAAGCCTGGTGGATGGATTGACCAAAATCAAGACAGCTCTTGACAATGACAACAAGAGCGGAAAGCCGAGTCTTCAAGCTGAAAACTCGAAAAGAATCCTGCTTACGCTCAATGAAGATGTCAGAATCGTGCTGATAAAGCTGGCAGACCGTCTTCACAATGTCCGCACGATTCAGTTCATGCCCGAATACAAGAGGGACAAGATTCTCAGCGAGACAATGTATATCTTCATCCCCCTTGCCCACAGGCTCGGACTGTACAGCATAAAGTCGGAAATGGAGAATATCTGGCTGCAATACCGTGAGCCGGAGGCATACAGGCAGATAGAGCAGCAGTTGGACAGGATAATGAGCGAAAGGTCCGAATCAATAGACACCTTCATCGCTCCCATTCAGGCGGAACTCGACAAGGCGGGATTCCGATACAAGATTCTCAAGAGACTCAAGACACCCTATTCAATCTGGAGAAAGATGCGCACGAAGGATCTCCCCTTCGAGCAGATTTTCGACATATACGCAGTACGGATAATCTTCGAACCTCTGAAAAACCATTCGGAACAGGAGCAGTGCTGGTATATCTTCTCGATGATTACCGCCCTGTACCGCTACAAGCCGGACAGAATCAGAGATTGGCTCAAATCTCCCAAAACCAACGGATATGAGGCTCTCCACCTCACGGTTATGGGTCCGGGAGGAAACTGGGTGGAAATACAGATTCGCAGCGAAAGGATGAATTCCATCGCCGAGAGGGGCATCGCCGCCCACTGGCTCTACAAGCAGGAGGGGTACGTGAGCGAGGATGAGAGCGAAATTGACAGATGGCTCCAGAAGGTCCGTCAGGTTCTTGAAAATCCTGACGCAAACGCGCTTCAGTTCCTTGACGATTTCCATAAGGAGCTATTCGTAAACGATATATTCATCTTCACACCCAAAGGTGAAGCCCGCCGTCTGCCTGTCGGCTCGACTGCTCTCGACTTCGCCTACAACATCCACTCGCAAATCGGCAACAAAGCCATCGCCGCGAAGGTGAATCAGAAACTGCAACCTCTCTCCTATCAATTGAGAAACGGGGATCAGGTAGAAGTCATCACCTCCGGCAAGGGGCAGCCCAAACGCGAATGGCTGGAATTTCTCAAGACCACCAAGGCCCGCAACTCCCTGCTTGACGCGCTGAAGAGCGAATCTCCCGAAGTCGCAAGGCAGCAGGGAATGAATCTGCTGCACAGCAAACTTGAAGAGAGGGGAATTGCAGATCAGAGCCGTGTAGTCAAGAAACTGATTGACTACTACAGCGTGAAAGGCGGAAAATACGAGCTGTATGACAGAATCGGCCTCGGCCTGATTGACCTCTCGGATCTTGACACCGTCCTCAGGACAAACATCGAGAAACGGAATGTCCAGATGTGGGGAGTGAAACTCCTCAGTCCTCTGATCAATCTGGGTAAAATTTCCAAGGACAAGGAATATATTCTTCAGGAAGATATTGACAAGGGGACAATCTCCTTCAAGATAGCGGAATGCTGTTCCCCGATTCCGGGCGACAGCGTGGTCGCATTCATTTCCGATGACGGAACAGTGACCATCCATAAGAAAAGCTGTCCTGAAGCGACCAACCTTGCTTCCAGAGAGGGACACAGAATTGTGCCGGCCAGATGGAGCAAGCACTTCATAATGTCGTATCTGGCAAGGATTTCGCTGAACGGGATTGACCGTGTGGGCATCATCAACGAAATCACCCGGGTGATATCGCTCGTTCTTGGCGTCAATATGAGAAAGATACTCATCGAAAGCCACGACGGCATTTTCGAGGGAAGCATAGAGCTGTACGTCCACAATACTGATGACCTTGAAAGCCTCATCAAATCTCTGGTCAAAATCAAGGGTATGGAGAGCGTCAAGCGCATAGAAACAGTGTGACAATTATGAAAAGAGCCGTAACTGCAGCGTCAATCCTTCTTCTGTTCGCAGCCTGCTGTACTTTGAGCCGGTCCTGCGCCAACACCACCACTCCCCCGCAGGGAGGTCCGAAAGATACGATTCCTCCTGTACTCCTGCAGGCCACTCCTCCGGAGAACAGCACGAAAATACCCACATTCGGTTCCAAGATACTGCTCCTCTTCGACGAATATACCGTCGTGAAGAACAATACCGGCATTCTGCTCTCCCCACCCACCAAAAGGCGTCCTCAAGCCAAAGTGAAGGGCAAGAACATCGTGGTGACGCTTCCCGACACATTGAGAGAAAACCAGACCTACACCATAGACTTCGGGCAGGCACTTGCAGACAACAATGAAGGGAACCCCGCCCCAAGGTATGTATATGCCTTCTCGACAGGAGATGTCATCGATTCGCTCTATCTGACCGGTTCCCTGATGGACAGCCAGACACTGAAGCCGGTAAAGGATGCCATGGTGGCCATCTACACCGACTTCTCCGATTCAGCCTGCTTCAAGTCCGTACCTGACGCCATCGCAAAGACGGACGACTGGGGGTTCTTCTCAATCAGAAACATCAAGCCGGACTCATTTATGGTCTATGCGTTCACCGATGAGGACGGCAACTACAAATACGACCCGGACGCGGACCAGGTTGCCTTCTATGATTCCGTGTTCGTCCCATACGCCGTCGTCAGGGACTCCAATGAGGTGTTCGAGTTCAGGAATTTCAATATGAAGGACACCCTTAAGTGCAAGGCCCGCAAGGCTATGATCAGTATGCTTATGTTCAAGGAGTTGCAGAGCATACAATATCTTCAGAACAGCGGACGCAAGACAGAGAAGAGCGGATTCCTGAAATTCAGTGCCGCCGACGTTCAGATAAACTCCCTCAAATTTATGGGAATTGATTCATCCGCTGTCATAATCCAGTACAATCAGTCCCGGGACAGCATCGATTTCTGGATTAATGTGGACTACAGGCTGGAGGACAGTCTGATGATAAAATTGAATTATATGAAGACCGACTCCACTGGCAATCTTTCACCGTTTGATGAAGATCTTTCCCTTGCTGTGATGAAACAGCCTGAGACGGAAACTCCCAGCCAGCCGGTCAACAGGAACAAGGACAAAGAGAGCGGCGGGGACAAGGGCAAACAGGAAAAAAAGATTAAGGACACTGTCTTTGTCATCACCGAGACTGTTACCAACGAGACTGTTGAAGAAGAGGGCTTTTTCATAGATTCCGACCTTCCCGTCATAAACGTAATCACGGACTCCATCAGATTCATCGAAACCAATCCCAAGGGGCAGGTTTCCGAAAAAAAATACAGATTCTGGCAGGACAGCTCTTTCATAAGAAGATATCATTTCCTTCCGGATGAAAAAATCATAAAGGGATATGACTATACCGTCACCTTCCCTCAGGGGACATTCACAAATCTGGATCGCCTGCCCAATGCCCTGAAAGAGGTGAAATTCAAGATTCCGCAGGACGAAAACCTTTGCAGCATCACTCTGGACCTCAAGGATGTTACAGGAAATCATATCATTGAGCTGGTTGATGAGAAGGGAGCCAATGTCCTGAGAAAATTCATCGTCTCCGAAGACAAGAAAGTGAAAGTCTCCTACCTCAAGGCAGGAAAATATATGGTCAGGCTGACCAGAGATTCCAACGGCAACGGTTTTGCTGATACCGGGAACCTGCTCAAGAGAAAGCAGCCGGAACTTGTAAAGTTCTATTCGAAAGGGGATGATGCCGAAAGCCAGATGCTGGTTCTTGAGGAAGGGTTCGACCTGGAACAGGAGATAAACGTTAAACTGATATTTGAATGAGCAGATTTATTTCAAACATAGCTTTTGTCCTGATATTGCTGGCGGTCGGCCCGCCGGCTCTCGCTCAGGACTATTCATTTATGAGCAATCCTCCGGATGATTTCCAATATCTGGACACGACGCCTCAAAAAAAGAGATTCTTCAACGAACATATGGTAGGCGTAAAATACGGTGTCAACCTGAGCAATGTACGATCCACACCGAATATCAAGCAACTCAGCAAACTGACTTTGAACAACATCACCTTAAACTACACGTTCTACCACGTCCTATGGGACAGGATGGCCAATTTCGGACTTCAGTTGGGAGCCAAATACGGATGCGAAGGCTACGATTCAGAATACGGTGAATATGGTGAGACCTGCAAGATTGTGGAATTTCCGATGCTTTCGCAGTTTCATCTCAATTTTTCTTCATTCAGGATTCTGGTGGATGTTGGCCCGTACTACGGATACAGGCTCAGCACAGACAAGGAGGGCGGCTTCGACCAATATGACCAGCGTCACGACTATGGACTCATAGCCGGTGCCGGGTTCGCCATAGTCCTGCGGCCCATAGAGCTGCATCTTGAAGCCTGTTACAAATTCGCCCTTTCAAGTATGTACCATACCAACAAATTCAGCGACCTCTACTGGCTCTACTGTTATCCCAGCAATATAATGTTCACCCTGGGAATCAACTTACATCTTGACAGGAAGCATTGAGATGAATTCAAGGCAGATTTTCATCAAAGGGAAGATGGCGATGGGAGGAGATTCCCCCATCAGCGTCCAGACTATGTGCAACACCTCCACGGACGATATCGAAGCATCGGTAAATCAGTGTAGGAGGGCTGCAGAAGCCGGTGCAGAGCTGATACGACTGACAACACAGGGCTTGAAGCAGGTGGATTCTCTGAGTAAAATCATCAGTATCCTCAAAAATGACGGTATTCGGACTCCCATTGTGGCTGATATCCATTTTCTTGCCGACGCGGCGCTGGCCGCAGCGAAAGTGGCCGACAAGGTACGCATCAACCCCGGAAATTTCGCAAAGGACCACGATGTCGCCTGCAAAAAATTCGCAGAGCTCGTCGGTATCTGCAAGGAAGAGGGTACGGCGATAAGAATCGGTCTCAACCACGGCTCTCTCGGAGAAAGAATCACCTCAAGATACGGAGACACCCCTCTCGGAATGAAGGAGGCGGTGATGGAGTGGCTGCGGATGTGCATCGACAGCTCCTTCTTCAATGTAGCGGTTTCTTTGAAATCCAGCAACACGGTGGTGATGGTAGAGGCTTACAGGCTTCTTTACAGGGCAATGCAGGAGGAGTTCGGTTTCACCTTCCCTCTCCACGTGGGGGTAACCGAAGCCGGGAACGGCGAGACTGCACGAATAAAGTCCGCAGTCGGAATCGGCACCCTGCTCGGGGAAGGTATCGGAGATACGATAAGGGTTTCTCTGACGGAAGACCCTGTCAATGAGATTCCGGCAGGCAGGGCCATCATCGCGGCGATTAAGGAGGGCTATATCCCGACCGGAGGCCGCCGCGTCGTCGAAGCCGCAGACAGGGAAGATTTCATAATCAAGGCGTCAACCCTCTGGGGGCCTTCCCTGCTCGACCGCAGGATTGATGATTTTGACCTGACAGGTTCGACCATAGCAGGAAAGCCTTTGACCGCAGAGGAAGCCGATAATTTCAAGGATATGCTTCTGCAGGCCTGCAGGCGCAGGTTCACACACCCGGAATATATCGCCTGCCCCGGCTGCGGCCGCACTCTTTACGACCTTGAATCGACTTTCAACGAAGTCAAGAAAAGAACGTCACATCTTGCAGGAGTGAAGATTGCAGTCATGGGATGCGTCGTGAACGGCCCGGGTGAGATGGCTGATGCGGATTACGGCTATGTGGGAGAAGGGCGCGGACACGTCACGTTGTATCGCGGCAAGACTCCCGTATTGAGATATATCCCTCAGGAGGAGGCAATTGACAAACTTTTGGAACTGATAGAAAAAGACACTATATGACACTCATAAAATCCATTTCAGGAATCAGGGGGACCATCGGCGGAAAGCCCGGAGAATCCCTTACTCCGCTCGATACGGTAAGATTCATTGCGGCATATTCCGCAATGCTCAAGCAGGCTCCTCCCCAAGGGGCACGGTATAAAGTGATTGTGGGAAGGGATGCACGCATTTCCGGAGAGATGGTCGTAAATATTGTAAAGGGAACCCTTATGGCCTGCGGTATCGACGTGGTCGATGCCGGTCTCGCCTCCACTCCCACCACGGAGATGGCGGTTCTGTTCGAGAAGGCGGACGGAGGTGTAATCGTGACCGCATCGCACAACCCCACGGAATGGAACGCGCTTAAACTGCTGAACAATCTGGGTGAATTCCTCACTGACGAGGAAGGGAAACTCCTTGCGGAAATTGCTTCAAAAGATGAGTTTGTCTTCGCCGGAGTTTCACAATTGGGAAAAGTTACGCATCGGGATTTCACCGATGAGCACGTGAAGGCAGTAGTGGAGCATCCCCTTGTGGATTGCGAAGCAATCAGGAAAGCCGGGTTCAAGGTCGTTGCCGATACAATAAATTCCGTCGGCAGCGTCTGTCTGCCTCCCCTGTTTGAAAAGCTGGGTGTGGAATACAAGATTATCAACGATTCGTGTGACGGCAGATTCGCCCACAATCCCGAACCGCTTCCGGCAAATCTCACAGAACTCTCCCACGAGGTGACGGCCGGCGGAGCGGACCTGGGCATATCCGTCGATCCCGACGTAGATCGTCTGGCTTTCATCTGCGAGGATGGAGAGCCTTTCGTTGAAGAATACACGCTTGTCGCCGTAGCCGATTATGTCCTCGGACAGAAGCCCGGTCCCGCCGTTTCAAACATATCATCTTCAAGGGCGCTTGCGGACGTTGCCGCGGCTCACGGATGCGTCTATGAGCCCTGCAAGGTCGGGGAGGTCAACGCAACCACTAAGATGAGGGAAATAGGCGCGGTAATCGGCGGTGAAGGCAACGGAGGTGTCATAGTTCCGGAGCTTCATTACGGCCGCGACGCCCTGATAGGGATTGCTCTTTTCCTGAGTCATCTTGCTCACAGAAAGATGAAAGCCAGCGAATTGAAAAAGAGTTTCCCGGAATGGCACGTCTCCAAGAACAAACTCAGCGTCAGTTCGCAGGAAGAGGCGGAAAAGGCCATCGCAAAAGTGGCGTCACACTATGCCGACCGGAAACTCAACAGGATGGACGGACTGAGGGTGGATTTCGAGGAATCCGGGCAGTGGTTCATACTCCGCCGTTCCAACACCGAACCCATCATACGCATATATGCCGAGGCACGGACTGAGAAACAGGCCGATGCCCTGGCACAGGAGGTTCTTTCAATACTGGCAGGCAACTGATGTTCTCATTCCGTACAACCCCTTTCCTGTCCCAGAATGACAACGTGCTCCTGCACGGCAGGGTCGCTCTGCTTTGCAATCAGGCTGCCTGGCATCCTGAAACCGGCAGGTATCTCTTCGAAACTCTGGCACAGAGAGGCAACCTTGTGAAAATCTTCACGCCGGAACATTGCCTCTACGGAGAACTGGTCAAGGGGATTCCGACAATCGAAATTTCCACGGCGATAGAGGAAAACGATTTGCAGGACATTGATGCGCTGGTGGTGGAACTCCAGGATGCAGGCTCTCGGTACAGCAATTTCACATCGCTGATTTACAACACTTTCAAGCGGCTCAAAGCCTCCTCTTCCGACATATCGGTATTCATCATCGACAGGCTCAACCCATCGGGCCGGCAGATTGAGGGAACTCTCGGCATATTGGGACTTCCCCACCGCCACGGGCTGACTCTCGGGGAGGTGGCCAATATGTTCCACACCGAAATGAACGCGAAGTTCCACCTGCACATCATCTCCGCGAACGCTGAGCCTGTCAACCGGGAACTTCTGGCCTGGACCATCCCTCCATTCTCCGACTTCGCGGGACTTTTCACCGCCACATTCTACAGCGGGCAGTGCCTCTGGATGGGGACAAACGTGAGTTACGGCCACGGGACCAACAGGCCTTTCGAGCAGTTCGGGGCACCGTTTATGGAGCCTCTTTTCGGGCAGGATCACTCCCCTCTCGCTGACGATGCGCTTTATGTCCGCTGGACAAGGTTCATCCCGTCATACGGTCTGTATGAAAACGAAACCTGCTTCGGGTACCATCTTATGTCAATTCCCGGAGTCCGTTACCACGCCCTGAACCACGCTCTGAGGACAATGCGCTTCATACGCGAATCCTGTCCCGAGTTCCGATATGACGACTTGAACAGATATCTGGAGGATGCCACTCTGGTCAATTTCGTGGCAGGCGCCATCTCCTGGGAGGACACATCAGGATACATCAAGGCAGAGGAGCAGAAATGGCTCCGCAAATCCAAAAAATTCATCCTCTACGGAGACGAGCCTTTCAGAATCAAGTAATATTATGATGACAAACCGTAAAAACAGATTCAGTATCAAGATTATAGCCGCAGTGGTGGCGGTGCTTGCCGTTTCCGGGTGTTCCGGCAGGCAGGAATCACCCAGGGTCAGTATCTTCGCGGACCATATCGGTGCAGTTTCAAGGCAGGAGGAGATAAGCTTCGCGGAGGCCGCCAGCATTGTCCGCGGTATCGGATATGCCGGTGCCGATGTCAGGGTTACACAGGATCCCGCCGAGCTGAAAATATTGGACAGCCTCGGCTTCAAGCATTCCTGCTGCATAGCCAATATCGATTATTGCTCCGGGGAGGTTCGTCCCGACGTCTCTGCAAGATTGGCGGCATTCGCCGCAAGAGCCGCTAAGGAAGGTCTGACCGTTATGGTCGAGGATTATGACAATGCCTCTTCCCCCTGCTTCAACACCGAAATGCTGAAAGACCTCTTTTCAAAAGCTCCCTCGCTCATGCATAACTTCGATTCCGGCAATTACATCATTGCCGGAGAGGATTGTCTGGAGGCCCTGAAGCTTTTCAGGGAGCGGATCGCTCACGTACATCTGAAAGACAGGGTGCCTGCGACTGACTTCCGTTGTCCTGCCGTCGGCAGCGGATGCCTCCCCGAAGCGGAAGTCATCCGGGCCCTTGTTGACAGCGGCTATGACGGGTGGTTCACCGTCGAGCATTTCGGTGCGAAGGATATGCTCACGGCCGCCCGCGAGTCATATTCCTTCATCATATCCGTACGATAGTCAGTCATATACGGACAGGAATGACATTGGGCCGAACATCTTCCATTCTTTGTTTTGGGGCTCCGCCCCCTGCCCCGCGGCTCCTTGCTCCAGTATGTTGCTTGCGCAACATACCCGCACCGCCGGGCCGCTGATGCGGCCTTAATAAGTCTGCGTCAAACTTGCTGTCTGCGGCTGATGCTCGACGGCGGGCTAAAGCCCTGCTGCTTCGGGCATCTGCACCAAAGGAATATGCCTGGATAAATCAGCCATCCAAAGACCTGACTGTCGAAGACCTTAATCACGACTTTATTCGAGGGATGCTTCGTCTGGGTGTCGAAAAGAACAGGATATCGGAAGCCTCTTT
>JAZLIS010000055.1:0-12706 GCA_045617505.1 Bacteroidales bacterium
AAGCGGATTGTCGGATTAAACTTGAAATTATGAAAAGAACAGTCCTGACCATCGCGGTTGTAATGTCATTGAGCGTGCTTGCCAATGCACAGATATCGATACGGGATTTCAACGCCCCCGCAAAGACTCACTATCCTGAAACCTGGTTCCACTACGTTGACGGAAACGTCGACCGTGACGGAATAACGAAAGACCTCGAAGCTATTGCAGGAGCGGGAATCTCCGGAGTGCAGTTCTTCCACGGAGGCTGGGGCAATGAGCCCTGGAAAGGGGTAACGGACCCGGTCTATTGCCTCTCCGACAGATGGGAGAGCCTTGTGAAGCACACCGCTTCCGAGGCAAACCGGCTGGGGCTCCGGTTCACGATTCAGAACTGCCCCGGCTGGGCTATGAGCGGCGGCCCCTGGATAGACTATGACCATACGATGCGCCATCTGGCATACAGCCGCACATCCGTGAAAGGCGGGGAGGACCACGCAGTCCTGCCTCTTCCGGAAGATGCGGAGGACAGGGACAGCGATTTTCGCGACATCTGCGTACTTGCATTTCCTACTCCTGTGGGAGAATTCGACAAGCCGCTTTGGGAAGGCTCCCTGAAGATAGAACCTGCATCGAAGAACCACAATGTGGTTCTGGAAATCAGGCTTGACGAGCCGGCTGTGGCACGGACTCTGGAGTTCTGCTCCGTCAGGGAGATGAACGATGCGATGTGCGACGACCCCGATATGCGTTTCAAGGTCGAGGCAATCGATGCCTCCGGCGTAACCCATACCATCCTCTCATCTGAAGTGCCCCGTTCGAACTGGCAGGACGGTTGGATTTCGACCACCTTCGCCCTTTCCGAATGCGGACCCTGCTCACGCTACCGCATTACTTTCGACAATAGATATGAAATGAATCTCAGACGCATACGCCTTCTCTCCGCTGCGCGTTACCCCAACTGGGAAGGGGAGGCCGGATGGACTCTCCGCGGAGTGTACCGCAGCGATGCGGTCCAGGACAGAAAGGCGTATATCAAACGCTCTTCAATCATCGACCTGACCTCCCGTATGTCACCGGACGGTACTTTGAACTGGACCGCACCGGAAGGGGAGTGGACTGTACTCCGCATCGGGCACGTCAATACGAAACGGAAAAATGCCCCGGCACCAGAGGAGGCCACCGGCTGGGAGTGCAACAAACTCGACCCTTCAGGGGCGGACACCCATTTCAGGAACTATGTCGGAAGGCTTGCGGCCGGTCCTTTGGACGGACTGCTGAGCAATATGCTGATGGACAGCTGGGAATGTGAGGCCCAGACCTGGACCGCATCAATGCCCGCAGAGTTCGCCAGAGTTGCGGGCTACGACCTGAAGAGCTTCATTCCGGCAGTTTTCGGCTATGTCCTGGATGACATTGAAAACACGGCTCTCTTCCTCGGAGACTGGAGACGCACTCTCAATGACCTCTATGTCAATAATTTCTTCGGCAGGATGGCTGCAAATGCCCACGAGGCGGGGCTTACCGTCTCCTACGAGACGGCCGGCGGCGACGTGACGCCTATGGACCCGATGGAGTATTACAAGTTCGCCGATGTCCCGATGTGCGAATTCTGGCAGAATTTCTCGGGTTATCTCTCCAGCCACGAATTCAAGCCAATCCGTCCGACAGCCTCCGCGGCCCGTATGTACGGCAAGAAGCGCGTGGATGCCGAGTCCTTCACCTCCTTCCAGCTGACCTGGGACGAACACTGGCAGATGCTCAGGGACATTGCCAACCAGAACATAATCGACGGCGTGACTCACAACGTCTTCCATACATATACACACAATCCCAAGGCTTCGGAGTTCTTCCCCGGAGTCGCTTTCAACGGCGGAATCGGAACGCCGTTCCTGCGCGGACAGACCTGGTGGAAATATATGCCCTCGTTCACCTCATACCTCGCCCGCTGCTCGTATATGCTGGAAAGCGGCAGGATGGTGTCCGACGTTCTGTTCTATATCGGTGACGAGACTCAGCAGAAGCCTCTGCAGCGATATCCTTTCCCGGATGGCTACCGGTATGACTACTGCAATCCCGACGCCCTTCTCAACCGTATCTCCGTAAAGGACGGCAGATGGGTGACTCCCGAGGGAGTGAGTTACTCTCTGATGTGGATTCCGGAACAGGGACGTATGCTTCCCGAAACGCTGGAAAGACTTGTCGCGCTTGTGAACGAAGGGGGCATTCTGGTGGCTGACGCCCCTGCGGGCATAGCCACTCTGCGAAGCGATGCGTCTCAGCAGGCCCGCTATGACAAGGCGGTGGCCTCCCTATGGCAGGGAACGGGTGTCCGGAGTATTGGAAAGGGGAAGGTGATTTCCGGATACGGCATAGAGCAGGCTCTGGAAGTCTGCGGCATATCTTCCGATGTAAAAGGATTGCAGAAACAGTGGCTGCACAGACAGGATGCCGGCACGGACTGGTATTTCGTGTGCGCCCCCGCCCAGGCCGCGTTCAACGGTGAGGTGAAATTCCACTGCACCGGTACCGTCCAGATATGGGACCCTGTCACGGGAGAGTCGCTGGCAGTCCCTTCCCGCAGAGAAAACGGATATACGGCAGTGAATCTTGACCTTGCGGAAGGCCGGTCTCTCTTTGTCGTTTTCAACAGCCCCTCCCGGGCGGACAAGGTGCAGAAACCGGCGAAGGGCGAATCCGTCGACATCTCCGGCAATTCCTGGACCGTCAGTTTTCCCGCCGGATGGGGAATCGACGCTCCGGTGGTGACGGATAGGCTCATACCCTGGAAGGATATGCCTCTTTCCACCGAGGGGAAGGCTTTCAGCGGCACGGCAACCTATTCCACAGTACTGAATCTCCCGAAAGTCGAAAAGGGGGCGCAGTATGTGCTCAATCTGGGGGCCGTGGATATGATTGCCTGCGTGAGAGTCAACGGAAGGGAGTTCAGCCCGCTCTGGACCGAACCCTATTCCGTCGATATATCGTCAGCATTGAAAAAAGGCGAAAATACCGTTGAGATTGATGTTACAAGCTCTTGGTATAATCGCCTTGTCTATGACTTCACCCTTCCTGAGGCCGAAAGGAAAACCTGGACGCTCGAAGGGTTTGAGAGGGACGATGAATCGAAGTCCTACGGGTTGTTCGGGCCGGTCACCATAGCGTGGTGAACACCTTGAACCTTGTTCCAGTCACCCCTTGTGAAATCGGGGACCTGAACCGGCATCGAACCTGAAAGGATTGAGATGCGGCTCAATTCGTTGATACAGCACCATTCGGCTGCGTCATACACGTCCATATCGAGAGGCAGACCGTTGCGCAGACAGTAAATCAGGCGGCAGTCCATGATATAGTCCATTCCGCCGTGGCCTCCGACTTCCCTTGCCTTGACTTCATACTCGGCTGTGATGGGGTGCTTGTACTGCACCATCAGGCTGTCGAACTGCTTTTCGGATACGAACCACTCGAAATCGGGAGCCAGCGCAATCTGTGATTCGGGATATTTGTTGGCAAATCCCTGTGTTCCTGTCAGCTGGTACATCCTGCTATAGGGGCGGGGAGCATATACGTTGTGGTGTACCTCAATCTGGTGTCCGAGTTCGGTGCGGATGAGGGAGACGGTGTGGTCTCCGTCCGCGAAATCATCGACACCCATCTTCTGCTTTGCCTTGGCGGCACCCATAATCGGCTTGGTGTCCATTGCGACGAGATAGTTCATCTTGTCTCCGCGGTGGATGTTCAGCACCTGGCAGATGGGGCCTACGCCGTGGGTGGGGTAGTTGTCACCACGGAACTTGGAGTTGTAGTCAAGCCTCCAGTTGTCCTGGTATTCGTCCCAGAAGGGGTTGAGATTGTGGATGTAGGCTCCTTCGACGTGATATACCTCTCCGAAGAGGCCCTTCTGCGCCATGTTGAGGGCTGTCAGCTCGAAGAAATCGTAGCAGCAGTTCTCCAGCATCATAAAGTGCTTTCTTGTCTTCTCGCTGGCGTTTATTATGTCCCAGCAGTCCTTGACGTTCATCATTGAAGGCACTTCGCAGGCCACGTGCTTGCCGTGTTCCAGAGCATAGAGCGATACGGGGACGTGCGCCAGCCAGGATGTGCAGATATAAACCAGGTCGATGTCATCCCTTTCGCAGAGAGCCTTGTAACCCTCCTCTCCGCTGTATTCTGCGGCTGTGGGGAGATTGCGTGAAGTGAGGTATTTGTTGCCTCTTGTCACCTTTTCGGGGTAGATGTCGCAGATGGCCTTGATCTGGACGCCTTCCACGTATGTGAGTCTTTCAAGGGCTCCGTAGCCTCTCCCGCCAAGACCGACGAGGCCTATTCTGACGGTCTCGATGGGTTCGGCGGTCATTCCGAGAGCGGACTGCTGTCCGGGTTCGCGGGCTGGGGTGTCAAGAACTATGGTGCCTTTGACAATCTTGTAAGGCACGGTGGATTCAACCTTGGGATTGTCCGTGCAGGAAATGACGGCCATCCCGAGCATAAGAATAAAGAGCAGTTTTTTCATAACTATAAGATGTTAAGTGATTGTTCCTTGATTTTCTCCAGTTCGTCCTTCATCCGGACCACCCATTTCTGGATTTCGGCGTGGTTGGCCTTGGAGCCCATCGTATTGATTTCCCGGCCCATCTCCTGCGCGATGAATCCCAGTTTCTTGCCGGGCAGAGGGTCGTTTTCGGCGGTCTCCCTGAAATATTTGCAGTGCTGGCGCAGTCGGACTTTCTCTTCGTTTATGTCCAGTTTCTCAATGTAGAAAATCATCTCCTGCTCCAGACGGTTCTCATCCGGGTTGGCGGCTATCTCGGCCATACGGCTTTCAATCTTCTCGCGGATTGCCGTGATTCTCTCCTTCTCGTATTTCTCGACCTCGGCCACGTAGGATTCAATCTTGTCAACCTGTCCGAAGACATCCCGTTTCAGGCTGGCCCCCTCCTTCGTGCGGAATTCGTCCAGTCCTGCTACCGCCTCCCTGATGGCGCCGGACAGGGTGTTCCACTCGTCAGAGGTGAGTTCCCTGGAGACTGTGTCGAAGACGTCCGGCATCCTGAGCGCAAGGGGAAGCAGGGTTTCGGGATTCGGATTGGCCACTCCGGCCTCTCTCGACAGGGTGTCCAGTTGTTTCAGATAACTTTTCACGACACCGGTGTTGATTGTCTTAGCGGAGTTCTCAGCCGAGCGCTCCACGGTGACGAAAAGGTCGATGCTGCCCCTGCTCAGGGTCTCCGATATATGCTGTCTCACCTCCATCTCCTTCTCCCTCGGGATGAAAGGGGTCTTGATGCTGATGTCGGCGTTCTTGCCGTTCACCGAACGGATTTCAACTCTGCAAATGTCGCTTCCGACAAGACACTCCGCCTTCCCGTAGCCCGTCATTGATTTTATCATAGCCTTTTTGCGTATAACTTACAAAGTTAGCAATTTTCTTTGGATTCTGTCAGATAATTGCGGTGGAATATAACTTTGAGAAAATCAAGTATATAAATGAATATATCCTCTCTGTTTTACAGGGGGTATGATTAGCGAAATCGCTGATTTATAGCCTTGAACCGAGAGTCTGCGACAACGCAGGCTCTTTTTTGTTCCCAGCCCGGCGGAAGTTATCTCCCGTCAGAGCTGCGGGGAGCTCTGGGGAATGGCTCTCCTCGCTCTGCCGAGGATAACTTCCGCCCTCGCACACCGCGCCTTCACAATCTTACACCCTTGTTGCACTGTTCACTTGAATCGGGGAGATTATTTTTGCAAAGGTAAAAATAATCATTACATTTGCACCGTAATCCCCGGATGTCCCTGAGCAATCAAACATTCGGGTTTAGTCTTTTTTAGACCCCAACCTGACGAAGGGTTGAACGAGTTGCCAGTTATTGATGGCGCCAGGCAGATATGGATTTGAGCGAGGAGATATCAACTTCTCCACGACGCTTACCGAACTTCGATTTTTTTGTCGTTCACTCGTTCCGTTACTTGTGTGGGTTTTTCGTGCGTCAGAAGGCCGATTTTACGCACGAAACACATCAAAACCTCCGGTTGGTGCGTAGAAAGGCCGATTTTACGCACGAAATCACATTTCCGATACCGCAGGAACTGATGAACACTTCGAAGATTATTCGTAAATTTGCGTGACAATTATTCGACTGTTATGGAAGATATCATCGTCTGTCCCGCATTTGCGGACGTACACGTTCATTTCCGCGAGCCGGGATTCTCATACAAGGAAACGATTCTGACAGGATGCCGTGCGGCGGCGGCCGGTGGATACACCTGTGTCTGCCCGATGCCCAACTTGAATCCCGCCCCCGATTCGCCAAAAACTCTCGAAAAGGAACTTGAAATCATCAGGCGGGACGCGCTGATCGACGTGCGCCCCTACGGGACCATCACTCTCGGACGGAAGGGGCTCGAACTGGTCGATTTCAGGGCGATGAAGGGCTCGGTTGTCGCTTTCTCGGATGACGGGAGCGGGGTAGGGGGAGATGACCTGATGCGTGAGGCGATGCGTGAGGCCGCGGCGGCTGACGTGCTGATTGCAGCGCACTGCGAGGACACACGGTTCGGCGAGAGTGCGCAGAGCGAATGGCAGATGATAGAGAGGGATATCGCCCTTTCCGGGGAGACGGTCTGTGCCTATCACGTGTGCCATATCTCAAGCCGGAAGAGTGTCGAACTTATCCGCGATGCGAAGAGGCGCGGTGTCAACGTCACCTGCGAGACTGCTCCGCACTATCTTCTTCTCTGTGAGGATGATGTGGAGGATGACGGTCGCTTCCGGATGAATCCGCCTCTCCGCACTGCGGATGACAGGGCCGCCCTGATTGAAGGCCTTTGCGATGGAACTATAGATATGATAGCCACTGACCACGCACCTCATAGTGCCGAGGAGAAGTCCCACGGTTTCAAGGGGAGCGTGATGGGAATAGTCGGACTTGAGACTGCTTTTCCCCTGCTCTACACTTATCTTGTGAGAAAAGGAGTAATATCCCTCTCCAGACTGCTTGAGCTTATGAGCACTAATCCCCGCCGGCGCTTCCGTCTCGGGGAGGCTCCGCAGGACAAGGCAATCTTCGAGGTGGGCACTCCCTACACAATCGACAGTTCCGCTTTCAAGTCAATGGGACGCAGCACCCCGTTTGACGGATGGGAGGTCTATGGCAGACATATAAAAACAATCTTCCAGGGCAAGGAAATTACATTCTAATGGCACTGCCCGCAGCAGTCGGTGCAGGAGGATTCGTCTGATTTGTACGCAGCCGGTAATCTGAACTCTCTGTCTCCAAGGCATTGCCTGACCAGCAGGGGTTCGTTCGTCGTGATTGCATCGACGCCGAGCGATATCATCCTGTCAATCATTTCCTTGTCGTTGACTGTCCATACGTTGACGGACATATTCCTTTCGTGGGCTTCCTTCACAAGCTGCGGCTTGTCCACAAATCTGCTGTAGTGGTAGTCGATGCCGTTGATGCCGTCGGATTCGAGAGCGTCGGGGTCAAGGTCGCCGTTGAGGTACTGGTTCACGAACTGAGGATATTCCTCCGCCAGTCTCAGGCAGATATGCCTGCTGAAAGAGATGAATGCCACCGCCTGCGGGTCGAACAGGGTTTTTGCTTTGAGTATTTCCATCGTCTTGTCTATCAGCAGGTCCTCGCGTTCCTCATTCTTCTGGGCCTTGAATTCGATGACGATGACGGTCCTGCGGTCGGGATACACGTTGTCAAGGTATGTCTCCAGTGTCGGCCTTTTCTCACCGTTCGGCAGCAGGTCTCCGTCAAAATCGGAATATCTGGAGTCACATATCAGCCTTCCTGCGATGTCGTTGTTGTGGTTCACGATGACAACATCATCCGCGGTAATGTGTATGTCACATTCGCATCCCCAAAAGCCGCTGTCCTGGGCTGCCTTGAGCGCCGCGATGGAATTCTCGCTGAAGCCTGCCGCCTCGCAGTTCCAGAATCCCCTGTGGGCAACCACCGCAATCCGGCCGTTCTGCTTCGGGGTAGGGAATGCCTTCCCCGAATTCTGAGCGGATGAAAAGGTTACGTTGAGAATGACGGCCGCCACGGCCAGAACGAAAGTAAGAGTATGTTTCATATTCAAGCAAAATGTCCGAACAAATATACGGAAAAAACCATTGGCGGCTACCGGCTTGGAATATTGCCGGAAATGAAGTAGATTTGGGAAGGAAAATTCACCAAATTATGAAAAAGACACTGATAACTGTTTTCGCCCTCACGCTGCTGTCCATAACCGGCTGGGGGCAGAATGTCCTCTGGTATGGCCAGAGCGCGAAGGATTGGAACGAGGCTCTGCCCGTAGGGAACGGGCGCATCGGCGCGATGGACTACGGCGGCAGCTGGCACGAAGACATCCAGCTCAACGAGGAAAGCCTGTGGGCCGGCTGCAGGACAGAAGCGGATGCCGATGCCGCAAAGTGGATTCCGGAAATCCGGAAACTTCTGTTTGCCGACAAGATAACGGAGGCCAGGGACCTTGCCCGCGCCAAACTGATGGGTGACGTTGTCGGGGTGCGCTCCTATCAGTCGTTCGGAGACCTGAAGATTGAATTCGTCGAGGATGACGAACGCGGCGTGCAGTCCTTCCGCAGGGAACTGGACCTCTCCACGGGCATATCACGGACCGTGTTCACTGCCGACGGTGTCACTTATACCCGCGAACTTTTTGCTTCCGCTCCGGATGATATCCTCGTGCTCAAAATATCGGCGGACAAACAGGGTGCGTTGACATTCAAACTCTCATACAGCCGCGAACAGGATGCATACGCACATCCCGTCTCAAACGATGCACTCGCAATCACCGGGCAGATAATAGACCTTCCCGAAGGAGGCAGATGCCCTGCGGGACCGCACATGAAGTTTGCCGGTCTGGTCAAGGGGACCTGCAAGGGTGGAAAAATGATTACGGCAAACCAGTCATTCTATGTGGAGGGTGCCGATGAGGCCGTATTCCACATTGCGATGAATACCGATTATGACGTCAGTCAGCTCAATTTCGACCACAGCATCGACCCCGCGGCCATCTGCAAGAGCCAGATTGCCGCAGTCTCGGGAGATTATCAGGCGCTGAAGGAAAGGCATCTGAAGGAGTTCGGCGAGATGTTCGGCCGAGTTTCCCTGACTCTGGGAGACGAGGACAGGAGCGACATTCCGCCCGACGTGCGCCTCAAGGCGGTGCAGGAAGGGGCCGCCGACCTCTCTCTTATCGCTACCTATTTTCAATACGGACGATATCTGCTGATGTGCAGTTCAAGGGCCCCGGGAAGGCTTCCCGCAAATCTCCAGGGTATCTGGTGCAAGGAGATGATTGCCCCCTGGAACTCCGATTACCACACCAATATCAACATACAGATGAATTACTGGCCCGCCGAGGTTTGCAATCTGTCCGAGACAGTGGTTCCTTACTCAAATTGGATAGATGCCATCAGGGTGCCGGGCCGTGTCACCGCAAGCAAGACTTTCGGCGCAAAGGGGTGGACCGTCAATCACGTCTCCGACCTTTTCGGACGTACCTCCATCAGTGACGGCGTGGACTGGGGCACTTTCCCGATAGCCGGTTCCTGGCTCACTCTCGCGCAGTGGGACCACTATCTCTTCACAGGCGATGCCGAATATCTGAAATCAGTGGCATATCCCTGTATGAAGGAAGCGGCAGAGTTTCTGCTCTCGTTTATGGTGGAGGACAGCAAGGGACGTCTCGTGACGGCGCCTTCCAACTCCCCGGAGAATTCCTATATCCTTCCGGACGGCAGCGAACACAGGCTGACCTACAGTGCCACGATGGACGTGGAGATAACTATGGAAATCTTCGACGCCTGCATCAAGGCTGCGGGCATTCTCGGCACGGACAAGGAGTTCTGCAATGAACTCAAGGCCGCACTGGCCAAGTTGCCGCCGCTGAAAGTGGGCGGAAACGGCACCATTCAGGAGTGGATTGAGGATTATGATGAGGCTGAGCCGGGTCACAGGCATATGTCCCATCTGTTCGGACTTCACCCCGGCACCACCATCACCCCCGCGAATCCGGAACTCTTCACTGCGGCGAAGAAAACCATCGAGCGCCGCCGTAAATACAACGAAGATCCCAAGACACGTCGCGGGTCATATACCGGTTGGAGCCGTGCCTGGCTGATTAATTTCTATGCCCGTCTGATGGACGGTGAGGAGGCGGGAGCCAACGTGCAGGCCCTCCTTGCAAAGTCGACACTGAACAATCTGTTCGACAATCACCCGCCATTCCAGATTGACGGAAATTTCGGCGGCTGTGCCGGTATCGCGGAGATGCTTCTCCAGTCGCATACGGGCGAGATTGTCCTTCTGCCTGCCCTTCCTTCCTCCTGGAAGTGCGGGGAGGTGAGGGGACTGCGTGCGCGCGGCGGCTATACCGTTGACATCGCCTGGAAGGATGGAAAGATTACCTGCGCCACCGTGACGGCGGACAAGGCCTCTAAGGTGCGTGTCCGTATCGGCGGCAAGGTCCGGACACTCAAGGCAAAGCCGGGTGTCCCCGTGCCTGTGAAACTGTAATCGGATATCCGGCTGACAAAATGGCAGTGATTTGGCAAGTGGTTTGAATATTGCCTTATCCCGGGTCGTAACAGAAATTGAAAACGACTATGAATAAGGAAAATATCGAACTGCTTGGCAAATATGCCATCAACCTCAACGAGCGGGCCCGCAGCGGCAAGCTCGACCCCGTCATCGGACGAGATGAGGAGGTAAGGCGTGTGCTCCAGATTCTGAGCCGCCGGACCAAGAACAATCCGATACTGGTTGGAGAGCCGGGCGTTGGCAAGACAGCCATTTCGGAGGGAATTGCACAGAGAATCATTAACGGTGACGTGCCGGAAAACCTTAAGAGAAAAGAGGTCTATTCCCTCGATATGGGTGCGCTGATTGCCGGTGCAAAATATCAGGGAGAATTTGAGGAGCGTCTCAAGGGTGTGGTCAAGGCTGTCACTGAAAGTGAAGGGGAAATCATACTCTTCATAGATGAAATTCATACGCTTGTGGGAGCAGGCCGTACGTCGGGGGCGATGGATGCCGCAAACATCCTCAAACCGGCTCTTGCCCGGGGTGAACTCCGGGCTATCGGCTCCACCACACTCGATGAATACCAGAAATATTTCGAGACCGACAAGGCTCTGGAACGTCGTTTCCAGATGGTGATGGTGGACGAGCCCAGTACGGCGCAATCAATCTCCATCCTCCGCGGCCTGAAGGAGAAGTATGAAAATCACCACAAGGTCCGTATTGAGGACGATGCAATCATTGCTGCGGTCGAACTCTCGCATCGCTACATCACCAACCGTTTCCTGCCGGACAAGGCCATAGACCTTATTGACGAGGCAGCTTCCAAACTGCGTCTGGAGATGAACTCCGTTCCGGAATGTATCGATGAACTTGACAGGAAAATAAAGCAGCTGGAGATAGAGAAGGAGGCCATAAAGAGGGAGGGGGAGAGCCCCAAGCTCTCGAATATCGAGAAGGAGATTGCGGAAGCTTCGAAGAGCAGGGCCGAACTGGGCAGGCAGTGGGATTACGAGAAGGGGCTTTTGAAAGCAATACAGGAAAACCGCCAGGCTATCGAAGATTATCGTCACGAGGCTGATGAGGCTGAGAGAAAAGGCGATTACGGCCGGGTTGCCGAGCTTCGCTACGGACGGATTGCTCAGGCGAAGGCTGAGATAGAAAGGCTTGAGGCCGAGAAGGCCGGTAATCCGAATCCCATTATGAATGAGGCTGTTACCGATGAGGATATTGCGGAGGTGGTTGCCAGATGGACGGGCATCCCGGTGAACAGGATGCTGGAAAGTGAGCGCGAGAAGCTGCTTCATATCGAGGATGTCCTCCACAAGAGGGTCATCGGTCAGGACGAGGCTATTTCCGCAGTCTCCAATGCGGTCCGCCGTTCCCGTGCCGGGCTTCAGAACGAGAAGAGGCCGATAGGGAGTTTCATGTTCCTCGGTACAACCGGTGTCGGAAAGACGGAACTTGCGAAGACCCTCGCGGAGTATCTTTTCAATGATGAGAATATGATTACCCGCATAGATATGAGCGAGTATCAGGAGCGGCATACCGTCAGCCGTCTTGTCGGAGCGCCTCCGGGATATGTGGGCTACGACGAGGGCGGCCAGCTGACCGAGGCTGTGCGCCGCAAGCCCTATTCGGTGATATTGCTGGACGAGATTGAAAAGGCTCACCCGGACGTCTTCAACACTTTGCTCCAGGTACTTGACGACGGTCGTCTGACCGACAACAAGGGTCGGACGGTGGATTTCAAGAACACGATTCTGATAATGACCTCCAACCTGAGGCCGGATCTGGTGAAGGACTACTTCCGCCCGGAATTCCTCAACCGTATCGACGAAATCATCACCTTCCACGAACTGACTCCGGGAGATATCCGCAAGATTCTACTTCTGCAGACGGAACAGTTGAAGGAGAAGATGGCAGCGATGGGAATCACCCTCGGGTTTAGTGAAGCGTTCATCGACTATCTGAGCGACAAGGGATATGACCCGGCGTATGGGGCGCGTCCAGTGAAGCGTGTCCTCCAGAGGGAACTGGTGGATGTCCTTGCGCGAGGTCTTCTTGACGGAACAATCTCGAAAGACTCCGCCGTCACCGCCACCTACTCTGATGGTGAACTGAAACTTGAACAGTAAAGTTGGTCAATACGCGAGTCACTCGCCGATTGCGCAACTTTAGGAAGA
>JAZLIS010000056.1:0-2785 GCA_045617505.1 Bacteroidales bacterium
TGTGAAAGGAATCACTTCAGTGTCCGTTTCATATACGTCGAGGAGTATAGATTGGCTATTACCGGAATCAACCAGGTGTTCAATAAGTGCCGTCGACAAAACAGCACATCCGCACCCAGGGTCCAATATTGAAATCTCACCGTTTCGGGCGTGTCCCAGATTCCCCATAAATCTGGCTATGGATACTGGTGTAAAGAATTGACCTTTGTTCTTTTTGTCTTTTGACGAGGACTGCTGTGCATAAGATTTTCCCAGTCTTTCTGAAAAACTGGATGGCAATTCTCCCGCTTCTGGCCGTATGTCAACACTACGCATAAATCTTATAACATTAGTTTCATTCACAAAAATAGCGAAATATTCCGAATGAGGCCATCAAATGTGTTCCTCATTCTTTATATCGTGCGAATATACAACAGATTCAGCTACATATACTATTATGTCGATAACAATCCGAGAACGACCCACGAACGCTGAAAGTATCACCAAATTGCGCGTCATTTTTATGACAAAAACAAAGCCTCAACGGGATTGACCGCTGGGGCTTTGCCGGTAAAATCGAGTCAGTGTTGTGGAAGATCCCAAACTTCGAGATCCAGGTCTTCAATCAAGGCGAGCAACTGTTCGTGGAATTCCGGACTGAAGAATCTGGCCACTTTCTGGAATGTGCGGTTCAAGTGTGACGAACTCTCAGGTTTCGGTTCCAGATTCCATTTCACGAGCCAGTCCGCGATGTCGATGTGCTGCTCCCGTTCCTCTTCGGTTGCATTCTTCTGAAGAAGGTTGCTGACCTTGATGTTGAGGTGAGGCAGAAAGGCGGCTTTTTCGGTCCAGGTCTCATAACCGTCCACATCCGGGAAGGCGATGATATCACGCGACTGCAGGACGTTGAGGCGTTCGTTGAACTGACTTTTGCCACCGGTTGCCAACCAAATGTATTCCGGCATCATTGCAGCGCAAATCACGGCAGTCTTTTCGGATTCCACAAGTGCGACAGGCTTGTCAGTGTACTCGGGCAGCAGATGTTCGCCGAAGAGGCACTGTGTGAGCTGCCAGTCCTGGGGTAGAGCATTGGTGTACTTCATCAGAGAGTGCACCCAATTGATTCTGCCTTTGGTCTTCTCATCCTTGATGCGGTGGCCGGATTCCGGGTCGTATTTCATAATCTTCCCAGTCCTGCATTTACCGTCTTTGTCAATCTGGAAGAAGATTACATCGCCGGATTTCGTAACACCAAGCTGATAGTCGTTCACGAGCTTTACAACGGTCTGGTCATCGAAAAGTCGGAGCAAGAACATCGTGAAGGTGCTGACGATATCGGGTCTCACAGATTTGGCTACAATGTCGAATGGAATCGTACAAAGCGGTTTCTGCTGCTCCTTTCTCCGTTTCTCCAGAGCTTTTTTCAACCATTCCGGTTCCTCCTCGCGCCAGTCTTTTCCGTCAATCTCGGGATGGTCACGAAAATAGTCTCTGGGCTTGTAGTGGTAGCCGCATCCGCTTTCGTGGTCGCATCTTCCGACTTTCGGATCAAGCGGCTCGCCGGCCTCATCGACATACAGAGTGAAGCATCGTTTGCCTCCGCAGGAGGGACAGGTATGCCGGGATCTGATGCCGGCATACTTCTGCAAACTAAAACAGCGTCTCATCCTTCACCTCCTTTTGTCCACTGTCCACGCTGTCCACGTTGTCCACACTTGTAGACGGTGTGGACAGTGTGGACACTTCGGATTTCTTCACGATTTTTCCGACAAGACTCTTGCTGATGCCCATAGTCGCAGCAACGTCACGATAGGATTTGCCTTGCCTGATAAGTTCAAGCACATTCTCCTCAAGTCCGTTTTTCTCCTTCTCGTCAGCTTCCTTCAGATGCTCCTTCTCATTGGCGAACCCCTTGAACTCGAAATGAACGTTCTCCTTGTCGTGGACTATTTCATACAGGATGACATTGTCGCTGTCATACCGGTATGCGCCCGCTCTTACTTTGACTTGCTTGACGTACCTCAACCTCTCATCACGTGCGGACTTGCCGATTGCGAACACCGAATCAAAGAAATTATAAAGCTTCTTGCTGCCTGCCAGGTCGTTCTGCGTGATAGGACTTGTAAGGCTCCGTTTCGGCGTGTGCGCGATAATCAGCAGGCTCCAGCCATACTTCTTCTTCAGGTTCATCAGGCTTATCATAAACAGTCCGGCTACATCTCCCTTCTCGCTGTTGTTGCACAGGTAAGTCAGATTGTCGATGATTATGATTCTGCTCCCGGTTGACATAGCGGCATCTTCGATGTTCTTGATGATTTCCTCCTCGAAATTCTTCAGGTTCATCTTTTCAGGGTTTATCTCAGCACGGGTCAGTGCTTCCGGGAACTGATACAGGGTTCCCGTTTCAGGATCAGTGTACCGCAGCTGGAATTGCTTGTCCGAGAGTTCGCAATCCACATACAGTACATTCTGGAACTGAGCAATCTCATCGGCCATCTGCACGGCATAGATGCTCTTGCCCAGATTGGAGTCGGCGAACAGACAGCAGACCTCGCCTTCGTACCACAGCTCGTGATACAGATCCTGCGGGTCTGGGCGCATCGCCGCCTCCTTCAGAGTCCGGTTGGCGGTCCTCAACGTGAGCATACCGAAATCCCGGCTGCCCGCTTTGGCCTCAACCTCACTTTTGATAACTTCAACTGGATTCTCCTCCATAATTCAGCCTCCGTCTATCTTCCGTATCTCACAACCTCCTGGCGCTCTATTGCTTCATCCAGCGCATCGGCATCGACCAGAGTCTTGCCGC
>JAZLIS010000057.1:0-27812 GCA_045617505.1 Bacteroidales bacterium
CTCATATACCTTGTATGCCTCCACCTCAATCACAGGCATTTCCTGTTCCAGAACCTTTTCCTTTGTCCAGTACTCTCGTAAATGCTCGTCAAATAAAGGAATTACGTCATAGTATTCCGAACACCAGAACGGCTCGGTTGACTCCTTGTAGGCTTGAGTATATTGCACCTTTTTCATCAGTTCCCACATTCCCTGCATAGTGTTGCCGCCATCATAGTTTGCCTTGAGGATTTCGTATCTTTCCACACCGCATGCGTGTTGAGGATAATCCCCGGCAGCTTCATACAAATGATTGTAGAAATTTGTCATTATGTCCGTTTCAATGTACTTCACAGGCGAACCTTCATCTCCGGTGAACTCGACAATCACGGTATTGTCTGCGTCTGCAATCATAATATGCCCGTCCCACATTTCTCCCAATTCTGCAGGAATAGGAGTGATGTCGTGACCTGCGATGAAAGTCTTTGCCTCAGCCACACTGCCGCAGTTGTCAAGAAGTGCGCGTACGAGATTCATAACCATTATCTGAGGCTTGCCGGGGTTGGTGTGAGAGTGTATATTCTTCTCAATGTCATACATATTCACGACATTGATATTGCACACCAGTCCGGCGTCGTTTATGCCGTCCATTGTCATCCACGGGATGAAATTCAGCTCCTCTTCCGTGAGCCCGGCCAGGACATCTTCATTCGTAATGTTCCGGAACACAGGGTTTGCCACACCGATTGATGCGTGTTTGCAGGTTCCGGTAGCTTTCGTCCTGACGATGAATTCACATATTTCATTTATACTGAGGTCAAGATTCCTCCCGTAGAAATTGCCGTTTCTGACTGCGCTGCAGCCGAAAGTCACAAGTCCGTCGTCTGTCAGGAGCGTCGTGGGAGCCACGGTGCCATAGTCGTCGGCTTCAAATTCATAAAGATAGTCAGCAACTTTCGTTATTTCAGCTGTTTTGTTGCAGCCGGTAAGGGCAACTGCGACCACTGCGCAGATGAAAATGAATTTTTTCATAAATATCTGTTCCTATTGTTTTGTCCCTGACTGATAAACTTTATGACCCTCGAACCAGGTGCTTGCGACATTTGTCTTGAAGATATCCATTTTGTTTGTCTTCTCAAGTTCAAGCACATCCTTGTCCAAAACCACAAAATCAGCATATTTTCCCTTTTCGATGGAACCGCGTTCCTGCTCCAGCCCGAGGCTTCTGGCTCCATTGATGGTAAGGCACTTCAAAGCCTCACTTACGGTAATGAGTTCTGTTGGGTTGAACGGAGCCGCGGTGGGATAATCAGGACTCAGTCCCGTCACGCAGACACCTATGATATTCGGAACCGTGCCAAGGAGTTCCTCACCGCACGGAGCATCGGTCGAAGATGTTGTAAGGATACCGGCATCCAGCAGTGATTTCATCGGATAACCGCTGTCAAAAATGCTTTGCGGCATAACGGACAACATATATTGACGGGCCTCCTCCGGGACTCCCGTATGCCATATCATATTGGATGCAATATCTATATTGTTGGCTCCGCAACGGGCTATATCATCGCTTGAAATGTTCCTTACGTGGGCGAGAGAATTGTGTATCTTCACTCCTGATGCCGAAGGAGAAGCGACGTATGCGTCGATCAGAGCGTGGCAAGCCATATCTCCGAATGTATGCGTATGTACCGGGAATCCCTTGGCATTGGCGGCAGCCACAATCTGATTGAGTTCTTCCTGTTCCCAGATGATGTTGCCGTGCTTCCTGTCTGCTGGCAGGCTCTTCTGGGTATATTCTTCACTGATCCAGCCTGTTCCTGTATCCGTCACTCCATCCTGGAACAACTTTATACCGCCGGCATTGATATGGCCTCCGGTAAACACCTTGTCAAGATAGTTTACAAACTCGAGCTTGGCTTTTACACTTTCGGGCATATCTCCCCCTTTCGGCAATCCCCAGTCATAACTGCGGATGGTGTAATATCCTATCATATTGACGGTGAGCAGCCCCGCTTTGTCCATATCGGTCAGATAGATATAAGTGTTCCCGGCATCCATTCCGTTGATGTAGGCATCCAGATAGTTGGTATAACCGCGCCTGTTGAGTTCTTCCACGGCACTCAGGCAAGCGTTATAATATTGGGTGTCATCGAGTATAGTTCCTATGGCCCGTTCAACTACAAAAGGCACCACTTCGTCTGTGATGTATCCGCTTGCAATGTTCGTAGGGTTGCCATTCTCATCAAGGATGGTGAGGATATCCCCTCCGCGGACATCGAGAATCTTTTCGCCCTTGTCATTGATGATTCCGGCCTTCTTCAATGCCGTTCTGTTGCATAATGCATTATGTCCGCCTCCATCGTCAAGAACGACGGGGTAACCGGATGAGACGGCTTCTATCTCCATTGCATAGTTCCTCTTGCTGAATTTCTCGATTGAAGTCGTATTCCAGCCGAAGGAGAAGAACGGTCCGGGTTTTGACGCCATTGTCTGAGGAACAATTGTTTTGATAAGTTCCTCGTACGATGCTCTGAACCCGGGCAGTTGGCGTACAATTCCGTCAAGACCGACAAAATGGCCGTGGCCTTCGGTACATCCCGGAATGACGAGTCCCTTGCCTGTGAAATCCACCTTCTCTGTTGCAACACCTGCGAAAATCTCCGCTTCCTCCTTGGTCCCCACACAAAGGTATTTGCCATCTTTCACGGCAAATGCTTCTACTACAGACTCTGCCGTATCTGAAGTGAATATCTTTCCATAGACAATAAGGTCTGCAACCGGACGTTCTCCGGACGTGATGGCCTTGGTTGCAGCGTGGCTTTGTCCTTCGCTGTCAATGAGATATACCCTTAGAAAGGCATCAGTCAGATATTCTCCCGCATTTGCGATGATAACTGCCGGATTCACACGAACTTTGCCATCATCTCCGAATTCAGGGTTGAGTGCCTCTATCTTCCAGGAATCAGCGTTTCCTGCCTTTGTGACAATTACTGTAACCGTGCCTGAGTTGCTCACCACATCTGCCTGAATTCCGGCATAACTTTCCTTTGTGACTGAAGGAGAAAGAACAAGTTCTATCCTGTCGCCGTTTTTGACTGTCTGCTTTTCGTATGACGCAAAACGGATTAACGAATCCACTGAAGCGACCTGCTCCTGAAGGGTTTTGATGTCTGTCTTGATCTGTGAGTCATCATACTTCTGACAACCGGCAGATATACCGGACACTACAATTGCACCACCGATGGCAATTGATGATAAAAATTTCTTGAAAAAGCTCATAATAACTATGTTAATGAATTATATCAGAATTTCTTCACCAGACCTATGCCGTAATCTGAAAGGCCCTGCAGGATGCCGGAAAAACCTCCCTTGTGCAAATCCCAGTTGCTTGTTGTGAAGACTCTGTCCGGATAGTCAGACCTTGTACCATACCATCCCAAGGAGATGAAGCCCAGACGCTTACTATTTTCCAGTTCAGCACCTTGAATCCGTAGAACGGAGACAATGACCAGCCGATGGCCCTGTTTACGATATCTCTCTCTTCTTCCTTCTCCGATTCATAAATCACACCCGTGGTCAGGCGCCCGAAAGCGAAACCTATCCTTCCTCCGACCTGCATCCTTTCATTGAGATTCCAATACATTTTCGTTTTCAGATTAATCATATAGGCGTATTCCTTGTCATCAGTAGCACCGTTGGAATAGTCGGTGTGTTCATTGGCGAAATTGATGCTGAACTGCCCTCCGAAATTGAACTGCGCGTTTGCCGAGAAAGTTATTGCTGCAAACAGAAAGGTGAAAAAGAGTTTCTTCATGATATGCTACGTATTCCTTTATGCTATATATCCAAGCAAAGATAATGATATTCTTCCTTTCAGAAAAAGCCTGCCACTTTTTTCTTGTTATTTTAGAATTTTTTCAGAATTTTTGAATTTATTCAAACAAATTGATTTTTTTGTAATTTTGCAATGTAGAATTTTAAAAAAATGCCAAGGAAAAGCACACAAAGCAAGGACAGAATGCCCAAAAGGCTCGATTTCCTCACCGAATTCATGACACTCCGTCACATCGACACAATGGACATAGCCGAAAAGTTGAACATTACGCGGACCTCCGTCTATTGCTGGTTCCGTGACAGTACGGATGACGTCAGGCTCTCATACGCCACCCGTATCATAGAAGACGAAGGCTTCAATCTCCAGATTCAGCTTTTCCGCAACGAGGAGGACCTCAAGGAACCTTTCTATGCCAAAGTCAGCGACTTCCTTACCGAAGACGGTGACATCAGGCTGAGCAGACTGAGTTTCCTCTCCCTGACTCTGAGGCGCTACGGACTGACTATCAAGGATGTCACCTCCAGGATGGGAGTAAACATCTCCAACTGGAGATACTGGATCAAGAACGATGACATCTATCTTTCGAGAATCTACCAGCTTGCCGACGTGTGCGGGCTGAACATCCGCTTTCTGATAACCCAGAAACCCTCCTCATTGGCCGGTTCCGGCAAATCCGGGCGTTGCCTCACCGAGATTCACTCGACCTCCGTCAGCGACATCGCTCCCCTTGCATCCCTCTCCAAATCCGTCGCAATTGAGGCCTGACCCTCACCCTGCGGCAGAATTCCTCCCTTAATTTTTTTTGCAACAGAGATAATTTTATTTATCTTTGTTTAAATATTATTACTATTTAGGTGGTAATATTTATAGTATTCTGCATTCACCACTATGAAACATCTTTGGTCTTTCATCCTCTTCGCGTCATTATCGTTATCGGGCTGCCGGACTGAGGAGGCCGGGGTCAGGCAGGAAATCGAAAGAGAAGAGACGTTTTCACAGAGAACTGCCCTGCTGAGGTTCTACGAGGCCACAGACGGAGACAATTGGAAGGAGAACCGCAACTGGGGCAGTGACCGTCCCCTGCAGGAGTGGTTCGGCATAAAGACCGCCGACGGCCACGTCACGGAGATTGTCCTTACAGGAAACCATCTTGAAGGAAACCTTCCCGATGAACTCTTCGAGCTTGTATATTTAGAAAGGCTCGTGCTTGACTCTCCGAAGCATCACAACACATTCGAGCCAGAACTTGACAGGGACAACTGGAACCTGATAAGCGGTGGCCTGAATGAACTCGGGCCGAAGATCGGACGTCTCAGAAACCTGAAGGAACTCAATTTCAATGGCCTTGTAAACCTCACCTGCGGCGACATTCCTGATGAGATATGGATGCCCCAGATTGAAAGCATAAACCTCAGTCAAGTGCTCATCAAGGGCCGTATCACTCCCGCCGTCGGAAACGCAACGAATCTCAGGTATCTATACCTTTGCAGGAACAATAGAAAGACCGACATCCATGGCACTATCCCAGCAGAAATCACCAAGTTGAAACATCTGGAAGAACTTGACTTGTCTTTCAATTCCCACCTGACAGGTCCCATTCCGGAAAATATCGGAGATATGACTTCTCTTCAAATCTTAAGATTGGATATGTGTGCCCTGACAGGAACCATACCCGAAAGCATATTCAAATTGAAAAATTTAATCGAGTTAATTTTAGGTTGTAACTTTCTGGAAGGAGAATTCGACCTATGCCGATTGACAGAGTTCCCGAAATTAAAAGGATTTGATATTAACGGTAATATGCAGGGAGTGGGAAATGTTCCGGACTTTATCAGTGACGTCTGTTTTAATAACAACGGTTACTTTTATCATTACATTTATGGGGAACTTTGGTCTTGCCAAGAGCAAGTCTATTTCAATACCCCTGATATGCTCGCAGAAAGGCTGGCGGAAGAATAAACAATCTTTGCTCCGTAAAAGAAAATAGGGCCGCACCTTTCGATGCGACCCCGTGATGAAGAATGCTTTGATTCCAGTCAAGGAGAAGAATCATCCCCGATGTTTGCTAGTTGGGCGTTGTCACATTGATGGTAAGATCCGAATTCACAGCCGATATCTTATATGCTGCAAAACTGTCACTATCAGAATACGTAGTCCCCTGACTTACCGAAACCTTCCTGTTCTTCAAATTTAAATACGTACTCGTCCCATACAAAGGGGTTGCTGTCCCATCCTCACTGAATGCAATTAGTCCTCCTCCTGAAGTTTTGCTGGGGAATTTAATAATGATATCACGCCCCTCCTCTATCTGTACCACTAATTTTAACACGCGGTTATCTCCACCTTTCCCACCTATACTGGTTCTCTCTTCAATTTTCGCATCGGCATAATAGTAGAATGTGGAAAATGTCGCACTCCCCAGTGATTTCGAGGAAGTACCGTCATATACGGTCATATAACAATTCAAGGTAACCATATGTCCCCATTGCGTACCATAATTTTCGTTGATGAGGCGGTAAAGTTCCGTAGTATTCGGTGTAAAGTTGAAGGTCACATTAAATTTTCTGGGAGTGACAGCGACATCTACGTTCTTTGAAAGGTTCCCGGCAGGTGTTCCATTAGCTCTAACTACAAGACTGCTTGAACTGACTTTGCTCCCCGTATATGTACACTTTCCGGAAATTATGCCAGATGCTTTGTACCCCGATTGCGTTGTTGGCGTACCTTTGGTGCAGTTGCTAAGGTCTCCCCAAGACCAGTTGCTGCAACTGACATAACTATAAGTCTTACCTCCATCCGAAGATTTCTTGAGGGTGGCATAAAAGGTCCTCTCTTTGCCGTTTTCAATTTCGATAGCCGAGGCCTTTGTCTGCAAAGCATCCTCCTCTATTTCGACAGCATAGATGTCAGAAACAGAAGGCTTGAGGTCCTGCTTGTCGCAGGAGGCAAGGCCGGCTGCCGCCAACCCTGCAAGAAGAATGTAAATGAATCTTTTCATGATAAAAATTATAAAAAAGGTTTATTAATCGATGTCTATGTCGTAACTGTCTGCCTTAGCCTGAGTAACCGTCAAAGTCGCCGTAACGGACGTTTTGCTGCTGTTATTTGCCGTTATTGTTGCCTTACGAGTTGATGTCGTACTTGTATTTGCAGAATAAGAGCCGTTCTTATTTAACCAAGTTGCAGATGAAGACTCACTGTGTCCGTCAGAAACCGATGAGGTTGTAGCCGAACCATTATTTGACCAGTCTGACCAAGAACTCCAACTGCTGTAGGTCGGGTCTCCAACCTGCCAGGTGTATTTGGTACGTGTACGCGTTCTCTTCTGCGGCTGAACCGTGTGGGTATGTCCGGCCGTAACATTCACCGTAACGCTTCCAGCCGCCGCTGATACATCTACGGATGAACCTGTCTCACCGTTGATCTTCACCCAGTAATCAGAATCACTTTCTACATTCTTGGTATCTGTACCAGTATCTGTTGATGACCCTGTCTGCTGATTTGCCCCCTGGGTAACCGAGCAGCTTACACTGACTGTACCGTTGGACACACTCAATGTCGCACTTCTAGAACTTGTAGAGCTGTTGGAAGACACGCTCATCGTACCACCGGAATATGTAAGCCATGACTGATTGGACGTAGGTGTCGGAGAATCCGACTTCTTGGTTCCCGAGCCGTAAGTCGTCTGATAGCCATAACCTCCATCAGATGTACGTGACGTACTGCCGGATGCATCCCTAGACCAGTCGCTGCCGCTGTCAGTATCATAATTGCTGTCCGTCCCGTAATCCGTCCATGACTCAGTATGGCTCTTGCTCTCCTCTACATACTCCGTTGCACCTGAATCAAACGTATCCGTACGATATTCGATGTAATTACAATTCTGGGACGCAGAACGGGAATAGTCTCTCGACCCTTTCCTTGTCCAATCCTTATAATAATGCTGCGTGTAAGGCGTATGATAGTGATGCGTGATTGTACAGCGCTGCTCATTCTTGTCCCTCTCATAATGCGATGCAGTAACAGCATTTGCCTTACTTACACTTACAGCACCGGGACTCCAACTTGTTGTCGCGAACGATACGGCATAATCATACTTATCGACAGTCGTACTGGTGGTTGACCAAGGCCCATAAGTATCAGCATCTTGAACCTCTGAACCGTAACTGGTATCTTTGAGATATTCACTGCCGTAACTCTTTGCACCCCATGATGTGCTGCCATAGTAAGACTTGCTGCCATAAGAAACAGACCCAGTCCTTGTGTGATTCTTGGTTGAAGTGGAGCCATAATGACGTTCATTCTTTGCCTGATAAACGTCGCAGGAAGCGGTGTTGGACTTGCCGTTGGCCGAATAGGTCAAGGTAAGCGTACCGACCTTCGCGCGTGATTTCACCGTCTTCTGGAGGTTGGAGGCACTGACAGAATTCCAACTCTTTGTAACGGACACATCAATGGTAGACGTTGCGCCTGACTTATAGTGGACAACCTGCTTTACCGTCCCGCTCACCGTACCGGAAGAAACAGTACCTCCAGAAGCGGGAATATCACCGTAACTTATTGTCAATCCCGTAGGTGCATCATAATGGTCCACAGCATCCCCGATCTGCGTCGAAATCGCCTCCGCTGAATTGCTTTTTCCCTTCAACGACACTGTGACCTTCTCCTTCTCGCTTCTCTCCGTACCGCTGTTGGCCGTCCAGGTCACAACTCCTGTAGATGCATTCAACGTCGCACCGGCATTGTCCGTGACCGTAGTATAAGACAAAGTTGCACCGGTGGTATAATTTCCCTTGCTGCCGGAAGTCCAGCTGTAAGGAAGCTCGTACGTCACCGATGGAGAAGCGGTTCCTCCGGTCGCACCTACCGTGGGAGAATAGCTGAAAGACTTGACGGCAAGCGTTCCGAGGGTCTCCTCGTTCGCCTCCTGATAAACCTCGGCAGTCTTATCCGTTACAGCATCCCCTACCTTCACCCTCACATAGATGTCTCCAAGTTTCGTACGGGACTTTGCCGTGGTGCCGAGATTGTCCCCGTGATATGAGGGACAGTTGTCTGACAAAGAAGTAAGCGCCTTACCATACTGCACCGTATAGTCGGGGCTGCTCACAGCCGTCCAGTCGTCATACTTCGTCGAACCGTCGGCAAGGGTCTTGACCACCCTCTTTCTCTGGCCGACAGCGGTCACTGAAGGAGTGCCGGAGTCCCCACCTCCTGCCGGAACGTCGCTGATTGTCCCGAGAGTGAAGGTCGGGGCCTCGTATTCATCCTCCGTCTTGACAACGACGCTGCCGTCAAGCTTCGCGCTGATGTTGTTTACAATCCCCGCAAGGAAATCCAGACTTATGGTCTTGCTCTGCGGATTGCCGTTGGCATCGTTATATGTCAGCGTCGCATCATACTTTCCTGGAACAATCCAGAAATTGTTGTCTGCCGTCGTCAGTTCCTTCGTGGACTGACCTCCGACACCTGACCACGCGCCCGTTCCTATATTGTAAGTTCCGCTTCCGCTGTACTTCATCGAGAGCTTCACATTGGAACATAGATCAAGGTTTGTGAATGACACCGTTCCCACCCTTGCGAGGATATGGTTGAACGTAAGTTCATTCTTCACCTTGTATGTCGGGCTTGCGAGATATGCGCAGACCACGTCTTTGTCAATGGTCGAAATCGCCACCGTTTGACCGGATGAAGTATGAGTCATCGCCACGTTGGACGCGTAGAAATGATACCCCGGGTCGGCTGAAGGCCAGACGGCATCACTCCTGAACACGCCTCCTGTAGAGGAAAACACCACGTTGGACAACTTTGAAGCCTCGCTGCCCGCAGAGCCGGCCGTGGCTGTGACGTTGAACTGCGAGAGCGACGTTATCGGTGTGGGACTCTTGGTAGCGGACGTGTCCTTGATCGAGAACTCGATTGCCTTGAGAGACTCCCGCCCGTGCGCTTCCGCAAAAGGGTCCGTCACATTCGAATCAACAGCCTGGCAACCTGCAAGGACTGCCATAAAAACTGTAAGGATGAAAAATCGTTTCATGTAAAATAATCCGTTAAAATTCAACCTCGGTCTCGGTCCTGTTCCAATCCTTCACGGTGACGGTCACGGTGACCTCCTCCGTGGTGATGGGCTTCTCGGGATCCAACGGGCCGAGGGACTTGATGTTGAGATTCGTGATGTCGATGTACTCATTGGCCTTCAGCGACGGCAGCTCCGCACCGAAGGTTATGGGATAGTAACGCGTGACGCCCTGTATGCTGGTCCTAACCACAAGACGGGTGAAACGCGGACACCATTCCTCCTCACGGGTATCGGTCTCCACCGCATTGGCGGAGGCATAGAACGTATGGGCGATATCATAGACACCTCCCCTGCCGACAGCCACAGCGACAGAGAGCTTGTCGGAGAGCCAGTCATGAGGCGAGAGGCTGTCATAGACGCCCATCTTATTCGTCCAGAGAGGCTCCTGCGGCAAGGCGTCGCTGAACATCCCTGAAGCGGTGACGACGTTGGAGAGGTATATTCCATCCACGATAACCTCACCGTACTCCGAAGGAAGGCTGTTGGTGATGTTGCGGAGCACGACCTTTGCGGCACGGCGTTCCACCTCAATGCTGAACGACCTGCTGTCCGGACTTACCGTCCGGTCCTTCAGACTGCCCTGCATCGGGAACCGAGAAGAGCCGTCCTCAGTAGAGAGCACCTCCGTAGTTTTGTCAAGAAGTTCCTCCACCGTGCTGACCTTGGAAGTGATGTCCTCAAGGTTGGCCACGGCATAGAAAGAGTATTTGCCACCGGCATCGACCGTCAGGTGAAGATTGCCGGAATTGGTGACGTATCGGCTATTGACACAAGTTCCCGTCGAATCAAAGACGAACACCTGAAGAGTCCTTACAGACTTCTCCGCAGTCGTTCCCTTCGCGTCGGACTCCAGACCCACGGCCTTGGTGGAAGGAACGTCAACGTCACCGGCAAGAGTGAAGAGGCACTCCACCGGTTCCTTGGCGGAAGATACAACTTCGGGCCCTTCCTTCTGGCAGGATAGTGTCCCCAATACCGATGCTGCAATAAAAATTGTATAAATCAGTTTTTTCATTTTTCTCTCTATTCAAAAAGTAATTCCTTATCAGTTTCAGTCCACGGCTTGACCTCTGTTGAAACTGCCATCTCCTGAGGCTCCGAACATGAGAATCTCATCGTGACAGTACATTCCTCCCCCATCTCCAGAGCCTCGTCAAGTTGACGGGTCTCATCATGGGAAGCCACGAGAGTGACTCCGTCGGGAGAATAAACGTCCCAGACAACGCGAATGGCGGGATTGCAAGGGATGAAGGTCGCGGCGGAAGGAATCTCCACCTCGCCATCCACTTCCAGTTCTCCTTCAAAGAAGACTTCAGTTTTCACACCGTCTGCAGGAATCCAGTCGTAAGTTCCAAATGCAAAGACTCCCGCGGAAGGAACGTCAATGCTGACCGACTTGATCTTATACATTGCGCTATCGTCATCGCAGGCGGCCACGAAATGTATCAGTGACAGTATATGGTCAAACGAGAGGGCAACCGGACTTGCGGTGGCGGCAACGCCGCTCTTCTTCACGGCCAGCAGGTCCTCGGAAGGATTCTGACTGTAGGACAGGCTAACCCCATCTTCGGAGAAGGCAAGGCTCTGCGAAGGAGGATAGACGCCGTAGAAAGACACGGTACCGTCCGAAGGATAGAACCAGGGACCGTTTGCTGGAATGTACGACGCCTTTCCGGAATCCCACGACGCTTTCTCTATGAAGAGATTCGTCCCTTCGGAAGTGACGCAGGCGACACCGAAACCGCCCGCCTGAACCATCGTTGCGGTGTTCTCGGAATAGGTTTTCGTAGAGGAAGCGTTGACGAACGATATCGCATACTGCGATGCCTTGCTACGATTAACAATGTGATTTTCATCCTTCTGGCAAGATGATGCGCCAAGCACCGCAGCGGCGGCACAAAGCAAAAGATAAATGTTTTGTTTTTTCATAACTTTTATTGATTATTTGTCAAAATTCCCTGTCACCGATCTCCTCGACCTCCCAGTCAAGCACCTCTATCACACCGGTGGACCTGTTGATGTTTACTGTTACGGTGAAATCTTCCAGCGAAACGGCACTCCAGTCATAGGAGGCCTCCTTCATAATGGAGTAAAGGTCACAGACAGCCGTGAAAGCATCCGTGACAAGGCTGAGGCCAAGGCCGGAACCTCCCTGCCGGGGCAGACGTACCAGGAGTGACTCATTGCCGTCAAAGGACGCTTTGTAACGGAAATCGCCCTGATGGGCCGCAAGCGAAGGAAACGACGTACCGTTATATGGAGCCTCGACAAGAAGACCGAGAGATGAAGCATACGGAAGGGCATCCTCAGCAAGTATAACCGTGAGATTGCAGAATTGCTTATCGACATGGTCTATCACACCTTCGGCAAACTCTCCCGAACAATCAACGTCAATACGGCAGGCATAGAACTCCTTCATCCCGTCATCCCGGTCTGCGACTACGCAACCCGATACGACCTCCCTGCTGGAAGCGACCGCTGAGACCATTTCCCGTGACACGCTGTACATAAGAGCCGCATCACAGACATTCATACTGTCAAGTGGGCTTTCCGCAAGACGGGCGCCGTCAGAAGAATAAATGCCACACCACGCAAGTCCGTCCTGATATATGTACTCGGGCTGTTTTGTGACGGTCAACCCCAGATTGGACGGGCACACGCTCCTGTCCTCAAGCACGGTGCAGGAAGCGAGCGTCATAAGTAATATGTATGCAAGTCTTTTCATATCAGAAGTCAATTTCAGGGTATTCGTTGTAGTCCCAGTCGGAAATCGTAATCTCAAAGGAGGTCTTGACCTGCGTGAAGTCGTCCCAGGGGTTCTCCACTCCCTCGCAGGTGATTGTGACATTGCCGATGCGGTACAGAGTGTTGTTCCTTATCTCCCTGTCTATGACAAGGGGATAATAGCAGACACGCCCGTTATAGAGAGCCTTTATCATGACACAGGTACGGACATCCGTCGCGTTGGGATAGCAGTAGAACGGCACTCCTCCGTTGAAGGGGTCACCGGGCTCCCAGCTCTCCTTTTCAGCGACAGTGAGAGTTCTGACGACGTCATCGTCCGTAAGATTCACACCGGAACGCAGGTTGACCGACGGTTCGCCTGAAACAAAGGACAATGTACTCTCCGCCGACACGTTGGCCAGATAGACATCCGTTATGTCGAACGATGCGGGAGCCTTCTCGGTCCAGTCCGTTGTAACCATTCCCTCAAAGGAAACCTTCGCGGCCAGTCTGGAGAGTTTCAACGTCACAGGCTCGGGCTTCGGAGAAGCCTCCCCCGCTGCACTACCCGTCATCACGAATCCGGACTGCCCGTTGTCCCGAAGAGCAGAGGAAAGGCTGCGGAACTCTTCTATAGTCCGAGGGACAGACTCTACCGGGAGATTAGCCACAGCACAGACCGTCTTTTTCCCAGCTTTCAGCCCGGTGGCGCTCTGCCGTGATGCAGGCGCAACTGCGCAATGCTTCGCCCACTCCAACACCCCTGCATCATCATAAATGGCGATGTCTATCTGCGAAATCCCTCTCTCATCCCCATTATGAGTCTCTCCTTTTGTGACTGAAAGAGGAATACCCTGAATGTCAACGATAAGACTTGATACATTTTCCTGCAGTCCAGAGCATTTACTGCACGGCTCCTTCTGGCAGCCGGCGAGTGTGACGACAATGGCCGCCACTATCAAAAATTTTCGTTTCATATTTTCATCACTATTTATCATCATTCTCCTCCCTGTTCAGTCCGTACTGCTTTATCAGTGCGCTTATTTCCGGGTCAAGGTTTCCGCGGAAGACGTATGAAGCATCCTGCTGGCAGGACTGGAGATAACACTCCACGGCATCCCTGTCCCGTCCCTCGCGGGAATAGAGCACTGCAAGCATATAGTTCACGGGAGCAGTGCGCTCCAACGTTTCGAGTATATTCTTCGCGGAAGCATTATAATCCATCGAACAGTAGGCGATGGCCGTATTGTAGTCGCTGTACGGACGGAGCAGAGTGACAGCCTTCTCATAATCACGGTCCCGGATTGCCTGAACCCCGGCCATATAGACCGTATCAATGACTGTTGTACAGACTGTATCCTGCACCATCCCCTTCCTGTGCAGATGGAACGAAAATTTGACGGTACGAACCTTGGGATAGAGCACCTCCCTGTAATATTTGTACCTGCGGTCGGAGCGCATAGCCTCTTCTCGTCTGTCCGGTTCCAGTTCCGAATGGGAGAAATATTCCTCCTTTTCTCCGTCATCCATTACAATGTCTTTTGCAACAAGAGCATCGAGCATCTTCCAGTTCTCCGGCTCGGCGTGGGAAATGAATTTGATCTCCACCGCATCCAATGCACCCTCGCTACGATACTCTTCATCAAGATTGATTGCAACTCCCGCCTCTCTCTTCAGGGAATCGACAAAATGTCTGAGGAACGATTCGAAATAACGGCTCACGCTTGCGCCTCTTCTGCCGGAAAGCGCTCTGTTGGAAGCGTAGCTGCCTTCCGGTGATGCTGAAGCCGCCACCACAATGGAATCCAGATCGAACTCCCTGTTTCGCACCAGGTCAGCAAGATTGCCCTTAATGCGGGTTATCTCTTCCTCATTGTTGTACAACGTATCAATCACAACCTCGGAACCGACCTTGAAGTCGATGTAACAGGCGGTGTTGGCCTCCACCTTCCTTTCTATGACCTTCGACAGATAACGCTCGGTACCATCGACGAAAGATGACAGGCTGCTGATGTAGAACGTCAGAGGGTCCGCCTCGGGAATGCCGTATATGTGCTTCTCCTGCTCATAGATATCACCCGAAAGGAAGATATCGACCTTGCGGAGCTTGGGTCTGGTTTCGATTGACTGCACGTAATTGTAGATGAAGTCCCCGTTGAGAGCCGTGATGACAGTGTCGAGCCGCAGATGTTCCGTCACGAGAGGACTCTTGACATACCTGCGGAACATTGCATCCTTGTTGGCAATCTTCCATCTGTTGTACCAGCGTTTCCATTTGATTGTATAATGCTCTATGGCATCCGCTTCAGTTACGCCGAAACAACTTTCGAAATCCTCGTCGGTGACGTATGACGAATCCTGCCTGAACTTGTACAGGTCCGGTATGTTCCGCTCGATGAATGTCTCAAGTTGTCCGATATGAATCAATTCCGTGGAATCTGTCACTATGCTGTTGATGAAGCGGCGGTAACGCATATACCCTTTGTCCTGCTCACGGCGGTAGGCCGCACCTGTTATGAGTATATCGTCCAGACGCACGGTATCCTCAAGAAGAGCCATCCTCGGATGGAATCTCATCTGCCACTTGCTGTCGAAGAAGTCGTGCGGCACACGTATTTGAAACTCTATATCGACCTTGCCGTGACGCTCTGCCACGTTTCTGAAACGTGCTGTCACCATCGCGGCTTCAATCGTTTCCGTAGCTACCATCTCCCCCGTTGCCTCCTCCTTTATCGCGTTCATTATCAGCTGCTGATGTCCGTCCATATCAACAACTACAAGTGTGTCGGAAGGCCGGTACGGTATCTCCTCGTCCCGGAAACGGACTTCTTTTTCTCCCGGCAGCGCTATCTGAACTCCGGCCGCCTCCTTGCGGATTCTCGTCGCCCTCTTCTGTGTCCCGCAAGCAATGACGCAAAGGCTTGCGAAAAGTATAATCAGTACCCTCTTCATATCAGAATATATAGACTATTGAAATCTGGGTATCCGCCGACGGCAACACGAAGAATCTGTTCCCCGAATCCGTTATGATACCGCATCGCGGACAGGCATAAACCGTATATTTCGAGCTGCCGCACCACCCTCCAAGGCCGAAGTCAAGATTCCAGTGACGGGAAAGCATAAGTGAATATCCAAAGGAGAGCCCTCCTCCAAAAGCCAACCCCTCTTCCGTCCTCATCCTGCCGAAGAGCCCTCCACGATTATACTCCTCACAACGTGCATTCACTCCGAGCCACCACCCGGAGAAGACATTCCACGGCCACCAGCGCGCACCGGCGGCCCCACCTCTGACACAGTCCTGAAAAGGATTCCCCTTTTCGACCGAGCCGAATCTCCAATTGTTGTACTGCCCCTCCGCCTCAAGGCTCACGTGGCGTCCCACTGCAACGGAAACTTCCGCATTTATTGTCGCAAGGTCCGCCCAGTCAAGCAGATTCGTTGCGACCGACACCCTCTGGGCAAAAACTCCTGCGCTGCACAGCAGCAGCAATGCTGTTACGACGAGTTGATTTCGAATCATCTTAAATAATTTTGTCGCAAATATAAATCTTTTTAATTACAAACAAAAATATTTACACTTTTTGCTAAAATTTTTTACGAACCGGCAAAATAAAAACGTCCCGCAGAAAAAACTGCGAGACGCTCAAAAAGCTTCTATGTCTGTACTTCTAAAAAATCAGGAGGCGGCGAATCTTCTGGAAAGAAGCGACGCAAGATAACCAATGACACCTACAAGGAGCACGGTAAGAACTATGTCAGTCCATTTTATGACCACGGGATAGGCTGTCACTATGAAATTGCCCGGCATCTTCACAAAGCCGAATTTCTGCTGAAGCAGACATACGGCAAGCCCGGCAATCACACCCGCCACGATACCGGTCAGGCTTATGAACCAACCTTCGTGCACGAAAATCCTTCTGACAGTGCGCCCGTCCGTCCCCATTGCACGGAGGACCTCAACGTCATCCCTCTTCTCGATAATCAGCAGGGAAAGGGAGCAGAAGATATTGAAGGAGACTATTATGATGACGAAGAGAAGAATCAGGTAGATGGCGATTTTCTCATAGAGCAGGAGTTTGTAGAGCATCGGATTCTGCTGTCTCCTGTCCCTCACTTCGAATTCCTCCCCTATGCTCTCTTTTACGAACTTGCAGAAATCCGGTGCAGCCACCCCTTTTGAAGAGAGCGCGTCCCGGTCAAGAAACAGTTCCACGGACGTGACCTGGTCCTCTCCATAGTCTATCAGTTGCCTCAGGGAAGCTGCCGGCATAAAGATATATTTGTTGTCAAACTCGTAATCGATGGAAAGGATTCCTTCCGGGAACAGATTCACCCGGTGCAGCCCCGACATAGGGTTCAGCAGGTCTATTTCCTCTGTACGGGACGGGAAATATACCTCCAGCGGCGTGAGGAAAGCCGTCCTCAACCCCAGAGAGGAAGCAACTCCCCGGCCGACGACCACCTGCCCTACTTCTCCGAAATGAAGGGAGAACTCCCCTTCGACGATATAATCCTTCAGGCCCGTCACCCTCTCGAATGTCGAATCAATTCCACGTGCCACCGCAATCCTGTGATTTTCACCGTATTTGAGAAAAACGTTCTCCTGCACGAGCCCACAGAACGCCCTGACTCTGCTATCCTTGGCAAGGTTGCGGAAACTCTCCCCCTCTATGGAGAAACTCTTTCCGGAAGATGGAGTAATCTGCAGATCGGCTGTATGGGTGTCGTTCAGTCGGATGACAATGTCGTCGAACCCGTTATAGACGGAGAGGATTATCACCAGCGCCGCACACCCGATGGCGATTCCAGCCGCCGATATCCCGGAAATGATGTTTATCACCCCCGTCGATTTCTTGGCGAAGAGATACCGCAGCGCTATGAAGTCGGTAATCCTCACGGCTTCCTACTTCTTCAGCAACTCGTCGATGTGCTCCACGTAGTCAAGACTGTCATCGAGAAAGAAGGACAATTCGGGGACAATCCGCAGCTGTTTGGCCACCCTGCGGCCCAGTTCCCCCCGGATACGCGGAGTCTCCTCCCCGATTTTATTCAGAACGGCGTGAGCCTTTGAGGATGGGAAGATACTGACATATACCCTCGCGCCCGACAGATCGGGACTCATCTTCACTCCGCTGACTGAGACCAGCGCACCGTCGTATGCCGCCATTCCCCTGCCACGGATAATCTCCGCAAGGTCTTTCTGAATCTGTCGCGCAACTTTCAGCTGCCTGGTGTTTTCCTGTTCCATCAATTGAATTTCAGAATGAAATAATTTTTCTTACCCTTCTGGATAAGGATATATTTGCCGTCAAGCAGATGTTCCGTACTCAACTTCAAGGCAATGTCCGTCACTTTCTCCTTGTTGACGCTCAATCCTCCCGCCTGAATCATCTTGCGGCACTCGCCCTTGCTGGGGAATACCTCGCTTTTGACAGCCAGCATCTCGATAATGTCACAGGGCAGGTCGTCCTTTGAAACGTTCCACTGGGGGACTCCGTCGAAGACATCGAGGAAAGTTTTCTCATCCAGCGCCTTCAGAGCCTCGGAAGTTCCTTTTCCGAAGAGCATCTGGGAAGCGGAAACTGCATTTTCATACTCCTTCTCACCGTGGACCATCACCGTGATTTCCTTTGCAAGAAGTTTCTGGAGAGACCTCTGCTCGGGGCACTGGCGGTGCTCTTCTATGGCGGACTCTATTGTCTGCCTGTCAAGCATTGTGAATATCTTGATATATTTCTCGGCATCCGCATCGGATACGTTCAGCCAGAACTGATAGAACTGGTAGGGTGAAGTTCTCTCCGGGTCAAGCCAGATGTTGCCCTTCTCCGTCTTTCCGAACTTTCCTCCGTCCGCCTTGGTAATCAGGGGGCATGTCAGAGCAAAGGCCTCTCCGCCCAGACTCCTGCGAATCAGTTCCGTACCTGTGGTGATGTTTCCCCACTGGTCCGCGCCGCCAAGCTGGAGTTTCACCCCCTTGTTCTTATAAAGATAGAGGAAATCATATCCCTGAAGAAGCTGGTATGTGAACTCCGTGAAAGACATTCCCTCGGAAGATTCGCGGCTCAGGCGTTTCTTCACGGAATCCTTGCTCATCATATAATTCACAGTAATAAGCTTGCCTATGTCACGGGTGAAGTTGATGAAGGTGTAATCCTTCATCCAGTCATAGTTGTTGACCATCTCCGCCTTGTTCGGGGCGTCGGATTCAAAATCAAGGAATTTGGAAAGCTGCTTCTGGATGCAGGCCACGTTGTGAGCCAGAGTCTTCTCATCAAGCAGATTCCTCTCCTGCGATTTCATCGAGGGGTCCCCTATCATTCCGGTGGCACCGCCCACAAGAGCGTAAGGCTTGTGTCCGCAGTTCTGGAAATGTTTGAGAATCATTATGCTTACAAGATGCCCTATATGCAGTGAGTCGCCTGTAGGGTCGATACCTACGTATGCTCCCGCCTGCCCCTTCATCAGTTCCTCCTCTGTTCCGGGCATTATGTCGTGGATCATTCCTCTCCACTTGAGTTCTTCAACAAAATTCTTCATTTCTTCTATTTGTTTGGTAACCAAACCATCACGTGACCGTCAAACACTTCGTATCCGAGTTCCAGTTCTATCTCAGTACCGTCCTTATGAATGAAAACGGCATCCAGGTCTCCGTCTTCGTGAGGGTTGAATTTGTCTATTTCAATCTGTTCCGCAAAATCCACTCCGTTGAGGGACATTCTCTTGAATATGGCCTCCTTCGCGCACCAGTAGATTGCAAGTTGGGTATTTTTCTTGCGGTCGTCAAGGTCGTCGATTTCATCCTCGCTCAGAGCCTTTTTTTCCACCGCTGAGAAATCCCTGTCCAGTTTCTCTATGTCAATGCCGACGTCCTCGTCCTGATGGACAATGATTGCTACAAAACGGTCGTCGTGAGCAATGCTGATTTCCATCGCCGTATTGTGCAGGTAGGGTTTGCCGTTGTCGTGATGTCCCAGATAGAGCTTCTCCGGGAATATGGTGTTCAGAAGGGCTCTGGTAGCCAGTTTTTCACGCCTGCGGGAAGGGCTCTTGATGAAGGTTAGTTCCTCCATCTCATCATCGGGGACCGACGTTGAGGCCAGCAGTTCCTCCTCTGTTTCCGTCATCTCCCAGACATAGATTCTTGCTTCGTTTTCCAGTTCTTTTTGCAGATAAAGTGCCATAAATGTTATAATGCGCCAGCACACCTGCAACCTGAAGCTGCGGGCGCACTGAATGATTTTCGTTTGGGGATATTATTACACACCGACGGGAACGCGTCGCTCGGGGACGGTTCGTGGGGCATTGTCAGACAACTCGGAGGTTCCATTTGTGCAATAAATCAGTTATATAGTTGAGATAAGAGGATTCGAACCTCTACTGACTGAACCAAAATCAGTAGTGCTACCATTACACCATATCTCAATCAGAGTTGCAAAGGTATAAAAATATTTTTATTATCTGACAGCATCAAGAACACCGCGCAGATAACCTATGCTTTCGGCTGTACCGGGATGGGGGTTGTCCCCATTCTTCTCGTACTCAAGGGAAATGACTCCCTGATAGTTGATTTCCCTCAAGGCCTTGACGACAGATACGAAATCAATCACTCCCCGGCCCATCTCCCAGGTCTCTCCCTCAGGGGAGGCGGCAGTTTCATCCTTGATATGAATATCATAAATCCAATCCCTGTAGGTTACGATATCCTCGGCGATGTCATATCCCATACGGACGGAGTGCCCCAGGTCCATACAGCACCCTACTCCGAGAGAGGGGTCCTTGACCAGTTCGACAATCTTGCGGATATCGGGAAAATCGGCTCCGTCGGGACCGTGAGTATGGATAGCCACCTTTATTCCGGTTTGGGCCACCTTCTCAATGACATAGTCTATCAGGGCATAATCGGGTACGCCGATGAACATCGGAGCCCCATATCTGGCGGCATAGTCGAAAGTACGGTCAACCTCTTCCTTGCTGTGCATATAGATAGGGCCGAGAATATATCCTTCTATTCCATATTCGGCGCATTTTGCCTTGAACTGATCCATCTGTTCGACAGTCGCATCAAGGGGCAGCCACCAGTCCTTAACGGAAAAATATTTGACTTCCAGACTCTTGAGATATTCCAGAGTCTGCTCGATTGAGAATTCGCGGTAGGTGAATCCCGCCACGCCGATCTTGAAATCCTGGGAACCTCTGGTGGAAGGGACCTCCACAACTGCCTGAGGCTGACCGTTGCAGGCTGTCAGAACGACTGCCGCAACGAAAAGAGCTGATACTATCTTTTTCATAAAAGGGGTTATTTTGAATTATGCAGGGGAGCCGTCGATTTCAGATAAAGTTCATCCATCTGGGCATCATCAATCCTTGAAGGAGCGTCGAGCATCACGTCGCGGCCCACGTTGTTCTTGGGGAAAGCGATGAAATCACGGATTGTCTCCTGGCCGCCGAACAGGGCGCATACCCTGTCGAAGCCGAATGCAAGACCTCCGTGAGGGGGTGCCCCGAACTTGAACGCATTGATTATGAAACCGAACTTGTACTCCGCATCCTCCCGGGAGATTCCAAGTACGTCGAACATTCTCTGCTGTACGTCAGCCTCGTGGATACGGATGGAGCCGCCTCCGAGCTCGGTGCCGTTGAGAACAAAGTCGTATGCATTTGCGCAGACCTGCTCGAGGTCTTCCTTCCTGTCCGAATAGAACAATTCGAGATGTTCCGGTTTCGGGGCCGTGAAGGGGTGGTGCATCGCATAGAAACGCTGTGTCTCATCATCCCACTCCAGAAGAGGAAAATCCACAACCCACAGGGGAGCGAACACCTTGGGGTCGCGCAAACCGAGACGGTTGCCCATTTCGATACGCAATACGCCGAGTTGGGTCTGTGTCTTTCTCTTCTCTCCGCAGAGGAGCAGAACGAGATCCCCGCTCTTCGCACCGGCTTTTGAAGCCACTGACTGAAGCTGCTCAGGTGTATAGAATTTATCTATGCTGGACTTGATTCCGTCTGCGTTTACCTTGATATATACAAGACCCTTGGCACCGACCTGAGGTCGTTTCACCCATTCGGTGATTTCATCCAACTGCTTGCGTGTATATTCAGCTGCACCGGGAACTGCAATGGTTCCGACGTAAGGCACGCTGTCGAACACGGAAAATCCTTTACCCTGAACAATGGAGGTCACCTCGGATATTTCCATTCCGAATCGGATGTCGGGTTTGTCGCTGCCGTAACGGTCCATCGCCTCGAACCAGCTCATTTTCGGAATTTCAGGGGCAATCTCCACTCCGATGACAGACTTGAACAGATGCCTCATCATCCCCTCGAAGAGATTCAGCACGTCCTCCTGTTCCACAAAACTCATCTCACAGTCTATCTGCGTGAATTCCGGCTGTCGGTCAGCCCTGAGGTCCTCGTCGCGGAAACAGCGGACAATCTGGAAATATCTGTCATACCCGGCCACCATCAGAAGCTGCTTGAAAGTCTGGGGGCTCTGCGGCAATGCATAGAACTCTCCGGGATTCATTCTCGAAGGGACCACGAAATCGCGTGCGCCTTCAGGGGTCGATTTGATGAGAAACGGCGTCTCTATCTCAAGAAAACCCTGTCTGTCAAGATAATTGCGGGTTTCGACCGCCATCTTGTGGCGCAGCATCAAGGCTCTCTTCAGAGGATTGCGGCGCAGGTCGAGGTAACGGTATTTTGCTCTGAGTTCTTCTCCTCCGTCGGATACGTCTTCAATAGTGAAAGGCGGTGTCTGGGCGGCATTAAGGATTTTCAGCTCTGTCAGACGGATTTCGATTTCTCCCGTTTCCAGCTTTTCATTCTTGCTCTGACGCTCCTCAACGATACCGGTTGTCTGGATTACATATTCTCTTCCGAGGCCGGCAGCGGCCTCCACAACGGAAGCCGGGGAGTTTTCATCCACTCTGAGCTGGGTGATGCCGTAACGGTCTCTTATGTCAATGAAACTGATTCCTCCCATTTTGCGGGCCTTCTGAACCCAACCCGCAAGAGTCACGCTCTGCCCCGCGTGGGAAAGACGCAACTCGCCGCAATTATGAGAACGATACATTGTGTTTTATTATTTGGATGATTCCTGTTCGATTTTCCCGGGGTCAAGAATAATCAGCCTTGTCCCCCCTCCTTCAAGGAGTTTGGTCGCCCATTTGAAATACCCGTCGGCAACAAGGTGAACTCCGTCGTATGAATATGCTTCATTCATATATCCCTGCGCGTCGGCAAGAACGGAATAGAGGTCCAGATAGAAATATCCGTAGCGTTCCGTCCCGGCTTCGAGGAGATTGTTGATTTGCTGAGCCGCAGCATTGAACTCGTCGCAGAATTCAACCTGCTTTCCTACAGGGAACACACTCTGGACATACAGGTCTGCTTCGGGACACTCTTTTTTGATTGCCTTGACAAGTCTCTCGTAAGAGTTCCAGCAGGCGGACACGTCAATCTTCTCCTTCCCGCTCATATCATTTCTTCCCACCTGAAGAAATATCTTGTCGGGATTCATTGCCTTCACATCATCCAGACGGGCAAGGATGCCTTTTGTGCTGTCTCCGCTTATGCCTCTGTTATAGACAGGAGAGAAGGGGAACAGTTCGTTCCACAGGCCTCCCTCCACTATGCTTGCGCCAAGCATCACTATCACGTCCCCTTCGGGCCTGGCAAGAGAGCGGAAGAGGGATACTCTTGTACTGTAATACATTGCTTTTGCATCAGCGACCTTCTCTCCCCCGACACTCCTGTTCAGATGAGTCTTTCCCACATGACTGTCAAGAGCGGCGGCAAAGGCCTCATAACCGGCTCCATTGAGGGAGAAACCTCCGTCCCAACTGAAACTCCCGTCGGCAATGCCCTGTTTCAGAGCGGAATCAACGTCAACAAACGTGAAAGCGCCCTTATCCGCATAATCCTTCAATGTTCCGTTCACTTTCTCTACAGAAGCTTTCACCGCATCTTCTCCGCGGGAAATCAGGGAGATAAAGTAAATATCAGTCTCGGGAGATATCTTCTTCACCCTGTCCAGCACCTTGCATATACCTGTGACGACATCCTCGGCGGATGTCCCCCTGTCAAGGTCGGTGTTTCCTGTCTGAACGAACAGTTTGGCCGGCTTGCCTGACGCAATGTCATCAATCTGATAGAGGATGTGCTCCACGCCGGTGGAACTGATGCCTCTGTTCTTGACAAGTGTATCGGCATATATTTCAGCCCAGGGAGCCTTGTGGATATAATTGTCGCCTGTCAGGACAATGTCTCCGCTCTGAACGGGAAAATCCCTGTACATATCGGAAAGACTCTTCGTATATCCTTCATCCACATACCAGGTGGGCTCCGGAACAGGTTCGAGAACAATCTTTTTCTCTTTGCAGGCGGGCAGAAGCACCACCGTCACGGCAAAAGCCAGAAGCAATTTTTTCATATATGTCATAACTAAAATTTCTGAAACAAAAATAACGATTTGAATCAAACATTGAAAAGAAAATGCATTATATCACCATCCTCAACCACATAATCTTTTCCCTGACTGTACAGTTTGCCCACTGCGCGGCAGGCCGATTCGCTCTTAAGAGATACGAAATCCTCATATTTTATCACCTCCGCACGGATAAAGCCCTTCTCGAAGTCAGTGTGAATCACTCCGGCTGCCTGAGGGGCCTTGTCTCCCCTGTTGATTGTCCAGGCCCGGCATTCATCCGCACCTGCGGTGAAGAAGGTCTGCAGGTTCAGCAGTGCATACGCCCCCTGCACAAGCCTTTCAAGGCCGCTTCTTTCCAGTCCTATTTCCTGAAGGAACATCTGCTTCTCCTCATAATCCTCAAGTTCGGCTATTTCCGACTCAATCTTCGCCGCAATTACCAGAATCCTGGCATTTTCTCCGCTGACAGCTTCCCTGACCGCATCCACATACGCGTTGCCATCCTTTGCCGATGCCTCATCCACATTGCAGACATACATCACCGGCTTGCAGGTCAGAAGGCAGAATTCCTTCGCAAGACGCCTCTCATCGGGAGTGTCAAGAGTGACCTCACGGGCATTCTTTCCCTGCTCCAGAACCTTCTGATACTTCAGAAGCAGGTCGAGAGCCTTCTTTGCCTCACGGTCTCCTCCTGTCTGGGCCTGTTTCTGCACCTTCGCAATCCGGTTGTTCACCGTGTCAAGATCCTTGATTTGAAGTTCCAGGTCTATCACCTCCTTGTCGCGGACAGGATTCACGCTCCCATCGACGTGAGTGACATTGTCATCGTCGAAACAGCGGAGCACGTGCAGAATCGCATCCGTCTCACGGATATTGGCAAGGAACTGGTTTCCGAGCCCCTCTCCCCTGCTGGCCCCTTTCACGAGTCCGGCTATATCGACTATCTCCACCGTGGCGGGAATTGTCCTTTTGGGCTTGCATATTTCCGACAGGACATTGAGTCTTTCATCGGGGACCACCGTGGAACCGATGTTGGGTTCTATTGTGCAAAAGGGGAAATTGGCAGCCTGTGCCTTGGAACTGCTGATACAGTTGAACAGAGTCGATTTACCTACATTGGGGAGTCCGACTATTCCGCATTTCAATGACATCTCTCTTTTTTTAAAAACCAAGGGGGCCAGTCGCTTAGCCCCCTTGAACACATCACATTTGATTTACAAATCAGATTATTTCTTCGTACTGCTGGGCAGACAGAAGAATATCAAATTCCGAAGCGTCGGAAAACTTGATCTTTATCATCCAACCTTTTCCGTAAGGATCGCTGTTGACGAGTTCAGGGGCTCCTTCAAGTTCTGTGTTTACAGCCACTACCTCACCGGAAACAGGCATGAAGGCATCCGCAACCGTTTTGACAGCCTCGATAGTACCGAAAACTTCACCCTTTCCAAGAGTTTCACCTTCAGTCTGAATATCAACAAACACTATGTCACCGAGTTCGCTCTGTGCGAAATCAGTGATACCGACCGTCGCGATATCGCCTTCCTTGCAGACCCATTCGTGGTCTTTCGTATATTTCAGTTCTACTGGAATGTTCATTTTTTCTCTATTACGATTCTACACAATCCAATGCACAAAGATAGCAAAATTTTTTAAAAATCAGAGCTTTTTGAGCGACTTTTTTATCAATTCCTCCAAAGAACAATCCGGTTCTTCTTTCAGAATGGAAGCCACCACCTTCTCGACGGCCGGTTTTGCAAATCCGAGCAGCGTAAGTGCGCTTGAATCCTCCTCTTTCACGGTGGAGGATACGCCGCCTGCCAACGGCAATTCTTCCGAGCCCTTGCCTATTTTGTCCTTCAGTTCCAGGATAATACGCTGAGCCGTCTTGAGCCCTATTCCCTTGACCGCCTTGAATCTGTTGACATCATTCGACACTATCGCCTCCCTGGTCTCATCGGCAGTCATCGCCGAAAGCACCATCCTGGCGGAACCGGGACCCACCCCGTTCACCGAAATCAACAGGACAAAGACCTCCCTCTCCCTCTTGTCGGCAAAACCGAAAAGAGACTCGTCATCCTCCCGTACCTGATGATACGTGAAAACTTTAACACCCTGATCCTTGAAATTCTGCAGCGAAGAAAACGTGCTCAGAGATATCAGGAGCCTGTACCCGACACCTCCGGCTTCAACTATGGCTTCTGTTGGCGTCACATCGGCCAACGTTCCGGCAATATATTCGTACATATCCGATTTTTTCTGTAAAAATAGTTAATTTTGCGGAATTGTAGTTATGAGCAGTGTATCTGAAATCAGAGAGATGTTTCCGGCATTGAAGCTTTCCGTTTATGGCAAGCCTCTGGTCTATTTTGACAATGCCGCAACTGCTCAGAAGCCGGTTTCCGTCCTCGAGCTTCAAGACCGTCTCTACAGGGATTCCAATGCTAACGTGCACAGGGCCGTTCATTTCTTGAGCGCAAAGGCGACAGAGGCTTACGAAAGCGGACGCCAGACCGTTGCAGACTATCTCGGAGCATCCCGGGAAGAGATAATCCTCACGAGCGGAGCCACTGCCTCGATGAATCTGCTTGCAGGCAGCTTCGCTGAGAGGTATCTTCACAGAGGAGACCGGATTCTCATCAGCGAGGCGGAGCATCACGCGAACATTGTACCCTGGCAGGGAGCGTGCGAAAGATACGGAGCGTCGCTCGACATTGTTCCGGTCGATGACAACGGGATTCTTGACATCCGCACACTCGAGCAGAAACTCGGGCCTGACGTCAAGCTGCTTTCGATAGCCCACATCTCCAATGTTCTGGGCGTCATCAACCCGATTCGAGAAATCATCGATACAGCTCATCGACACAACATTCCTGTTGCAGTGGACGGTGCACAAGGCATTGTTCACACTCCGGTGAACGTAGCTGAACTTGACTGTGATTTCTATGTCTTCTCCGGCCACAAGCTCTATGCTCCCGCAGGTATCGGGGTCCTTTTCGGAAAGAAGGAATGGCTCGAAGAGATGCCGCCTTTCCTCACGGGCGGGGAAATGGTCGAAACCGTGACCTTCGGAAAGACCACCTACGCCCCTCTTCCCCTCAAATTCGAGGCGGGTACACCGAATTTCGTTGCGGCAGCCTGTCTCAAGCCGGCGGTGGAGTTCACAGCCACTCCTATGAGGGATAGAGCGCTGGCTGCATCGGAGAGGGAGAATCTCCGCTTCCTGATGGAAACGCTTCCGCGAACCGGAGGACTCCATATCCACGGAACACCGGAAAATCTCTCGGTGAAAGCACCTGTTATCGCCTTCACTATCGACGGAGTGCATCCTTCCGACCTGGCTCAGATTCTCGACAAAATGGGATTTGCCGTCAGGAGCGGACTGATGTGCGCAGAGCCGATTGTCACCCGCTTCAGCCGGAACGGTATGTTGAGAGCCTCCCTTGCTCCGTATAACACTCTTGAGGAGTGCGAAGCATTTACAAAAGGCCTTGGAAAGGCCGTAAACATGTTGAGATGAACACTATAGAAACCATACAGGAAAATATTGTCGAAGAGTTCGCTCTCTTCTCCGACTGGATGGAAAAATACGAATACCTCATCGACCTCGGTAAGAATATGCCTTTGATCGATGAAGCGGACAAGAACGACAGCACATTGATATAAGGCTGTCAGTCAAGAGTCTGGCTCTCCTGCCACGAGGATGGCGGTACACTTTCGTTCAAGGCGGACAGCGATGCAATCATCACAAAGGGTATGATCTCTCTGCT
>JAZLIS010000058.1:0-3026 GCA_045617505.1 Bacteroidales bacterium
CTGCCCCTTCTCTTCACATAAGAATACAACGCGCTTTTAGACACTCCAGTTGCTACCGTAATTTCCGCAATCGTACCAGTCTGTTTATCATACATCTTCAAGGCGAGTGTTATTGCCTTGGGATCAAGAGCCGGACGGCCACCCTTGTGTCCTCTTGCCCTGGCGCTTTCCAGTCCTTCAAGTGTTCTCTGTCGGATCAGTTCACGTTCAAACTCTGAGATTCCGGAGAAGATCGTAAATAACAATCTTCCCTGCGGACTTGTTGTATCAAGCCACGGTTCATGGAGGGACTTGATCTCTGCGCCGGCGACATGGATTGCCTCGACAATCTCGAACAGGTCTTTGACTGACCTGGAAACTCTTGTCAAATCGGAGACCACAACAATGTCTCCTTCTCTCAACGAATCCAGCATCCGCTTGAGTTCTGGCCGTTCTCGATCCTTCCCACTTTGTTTCTCTTCGTATATTCTCCCGCAGCCTTCGTTGCGAAGCTGGTCCCTTTGTCGGTCCAGATTCTGGTCATTCGTGCTGACCCTTGCGTATCCTATTTTCATGTTGTTCTTTTAACGTTAATGGTGGGGTGTTTTGGTACTTTGATTAAAAGACCGGTTTTTGCACTCGAATAGAGTCTTCACCCAGTGTTATTTTCCCAGACTTCGGCTGGTGCTGAAAACCTTGGTTTTTGGGACTGGGGCGACCAAAGGGTATTGCATTACACTATATTTAGCGACTTCTTCCTCTTCTTGCTGGCCTCATCATATTGGTTGCCATACCAACGCACCTGCGCCAATAATCAAGATCATCCTCGTCCTTCCTTCGGTCCTGCATCCAGTTTCCCGTACCTCCCAGGGATACTACACCTCCGTGTTGCTCTGCATATTCGGCAGCTTTTGCCGGGTATCCCGCGACCAGGAACAGGGCAGTAGTAAAGACTTCGTTGCTCATTTCAACGAGTTCTGGAATACCTTTCTGTTCGAGCTTCATCTTATCTTGTGTAGAGAGATTGGGGATGATTTCCTTGAAAGCTTCAACAAGCTCAGCCGCGACTGCCCGGTCAATACGCTGCTCATACTTAGCCTGCATATTCTCTCCGAGCCTTGTATTAAGCTCTCTCAATCCCTTGCCACGTTCCTGAAGCAGCTGATTTTTTGCACGGAGAATATCGTTCTCATTCTTGATTTCACGGTTCGTTTCCTGCAAAATTTTCTGTTCTTCCTTGACCTCTCCGAGCATTTCTTTTGCCGCCTCCAAACGCTCCTGGGCCTCCGAAAGTTTAGTGTTTTTGTCTGCTAGTTTATCGTCTATCTTCTGCAGTTGTTCCTTCAAGTACTGAAGATTATCGGACCTTTCTTCATTCTCTTTTTCGGAGATATCCTTTGCTTCTTCAATATCCAGAAGAATCTTTTCACGCTCACCTTCAAGGTTGGAAATCATAGTCTGTAAACCCTTCATAGCCCGCTCCTGGCTTGCTATTTCTTTGTTGAGTTTGCCCACCTTGTCTGACAGTTCATTTACCTCTCGGATAAGTCCTAATCTGTATTCTTCCGTGGATATGTGACGAGCCTTTGTTTCCTCCATGGAACAGCCTCGTTCAAGCCCATATTTTGCACCTACTTCATTAGCATAATCGGTGTGTAACTGTGCGAATTTCTTCTTAACCTCATATACAGTGCCTTCGCCAAACACACCTTTCCAGTTAACCTTATTGTCTTTGACCGGTATCACGGAACAATGGATATGTGGGTTGGTCTCATCCAGGTGGACATAGAATCCGACGATGTTTTCCTCCCCAAATTTCCGGCAGACGAAATCATAGGTATCCTTCGCCCAGCGTTCAATTCCTTCCCTTCTTTCGATATTTGAGTTATCCCCACTCTTTGACAAGTCAACCGCCTGCATACCGAAGGCAAGGCGGTGCATATCCTCTCGTGATCCGCCGAAGATAATCTGCGCAATAACTCTACGAGGTCTCATAGATCCTGGTTTGCTTACCGGGATCTTAATACCCCTGTCTTCCAGATTCTGTCTCATTCTTGCATCAATGGAGATAGAACTGTCCACCTCTTTTACCACGCCACCCTTTCCTATCTCAAAGTTCAGTTTCGTCCTGCTGCGGTCATAATTGGCGATAGAGTCCTTCTCCTTCTCCGCCCATTTCTTGTCGGACCAGTTACGCTGTTCTTCCATTGACTCCCCTAGGGAAACGCCGGTGGAAGATTGTATATCCATTACTACTTTACTCATATTTTACAAATGTTGAAATCAAAGAAAAAACGTCGAGCTTGCTCCCCGCAAAAGGCCCTTTCGAGGCTTTGAGGGACCCCTTCGGGGGACGCCTGATCCTATTGAGAAAAACACCGTTTTTTGAAATAGGGAATTAGGCTTCCCTTTATTCAAAAGGAGTCTCTATACGGAGCTATTATAAACGCGGAGCAAGCTCGCCAAAAATGTCAAACTATACCCCTGTAGGAAGGAGCGTCATATTCTATGGCATCGTACATTTCTATTAACCTGTCATATACTCTGTCCCCATATCTTGACCTGATCTCATCAAAGGACAGATTCGTGGCTATGACTGTCGTCAGATTATTGTCATATCGGTAAAGAATGATGTCAGATAGAGGATGGTAATCCACGCCATAGATGTTGCACCGCTCTGGCTCTGCGCCAAGGTCATCGAGGAATAAGAGGGTGCCCGAAAAGTATTCAGGCATTTCAGTCTTCTTGAATGCATCGTACACGGCCTTTGCATTTACTCTGACCACCCCATATTCCAGCATAGTCGACACAGCTTTCAGCATTGTGGTCTTTCCATTTCCCAGTGTGCCTCGGAGGATAAGACCATGCTTGGGAGAGTCGTGAAGCCAGGATGCGACCTGTTGTATTCTTGAAGTGGTATTGTCATCAAGCCTGCAGTCATGATTTCCGCTTTTGACTGCCAGTATGTAAAGAGCGGACAACCTTGCATATGTGTCCTCCATACTGTTCAGCTGCTTTGGAAGACGAGGCTTTTTCTTCCTGTTGAA